>CAMLCX010000138.1 GCA_946478635.1 uncultured Pseudomonadota bacterium | reverse complement strand
GACGCCTACGTCAAACCGGAATCCGTGCAAGTACTCATCGATCTCGCCCGAGAGAGCGCCAAGGTCACCAAACCCGTGTCGGTGTCGGAAGTTGTCGATTATAGTTTTTTGGACCGAGCGCGTAAGGAATTGGGAATTACGAAATGATGGGGAGTCCGGCGTCTCGCGTTTGAAATCCGAAAGCCCGTAAGCTGAAACAAATTAGATCACATGCTGGTTGCGGCCGGGCCTGGAAACCCCAGACCCCAGACGCTAAACACGAGATGGTTTAAATCAGCGGATCCAGAATCACCTTGATCGAATCCTGCCCGCTGGCGGTGAGCTGAAAGCCTCGGCCCGCCTCTCCCAGCGGTAGGCGGTGCGTCACCATAGCGCCGACGCGCACTTTGCGATCGCGGATCAGATCGAGAGACTCTTTCAAGTCCGCGCCGCTGCCCGCATAGGAAGTCATCACCGAAATCTCATCGCGCCAGTAATCGAACAGCGGAATCGGCACATCGACGCCCGCCGCCGTGGGCGCGAAAAACAGCAGTGTGCCGCCGCGATCGACGGACTTGATCGCCTGCTCGATGGCCGGCATGGCGCCCGTACATACGATGACCAAATCCGCCGGCCGCCCATCATTGAATGCACGCGTCCGCGCCGGCACATCTTCGGCGCCGTGAACGGTGGCATCGGCGCCGAACTGCTGCGCTGCTCTGAGACGAAAGTCGCTGATGTCGGTGGCGATGATGCGCGCCGCACCGCGCGCGCGCGCCAGTTGAACATGCAACAAACCGGATATGCCACTGCCCACCACCAGCACGGTCTGTCCCGCCCTAAGACGCGCGAAGCGCTGGGCACGGACGACGCAGGCTAGAGGTTCGATGAAAGAACCTTCGTCAAACGTCATCGTATCGGGAATACGCAGCGTGCCGAGCTCGACGTTGATTTGCGGCACACGGATATACTCGGCAAAGCCGCCCGGATCAAAATGCGTCGTGCGCAACAAGTCGCAAACCGACTGGTGCCCGGCGAGACAATAGCGGCACTTGCCGCACGGCACATGATGCGAAGAAAAAACCCGGTCGCCGGCTCTAAACTCTGTGACGCCTTCACCCACTTCAACCACTTCACCGGTGATCTCATGGCCCAGGACGAGCGGCGCCTTCTTGATCCGGTACCACTCCATCAAATCACTGCCGCAGATACCGCTCGCGCGAGTGCGAATCAGTAGCTCGCCCGCGCCAATTTCAGGAACCGGCAATTCTTCCAACCGGACATCCCGGTTGTTGTAATAGACCGCAACTTTCATCAAGTTGCGGCGGTCTAGAGTCTCCCGTCTCGGGTCTAGAGTTGAATTCTCGGATGAACTCACAGAGCTACCTTAGATTGTGATGCTAGCGTGCATACTTTGCGCCTCTGATACTCGACTTCGAGATGTACTTCATGAGTCCACCGATTAGATTCGCTGTCTCTTCTGCAAGACGATTTATGTGAGCAAAGTCCTGTTGATTAATGTAGCCCTGGTCTAAAGCGACATAAAGATGAGAAATCACCTCACACGTAGAGCCCTTGGCGATCGCGAGATACTGCTGAAACTCAGCGGACCCACTTCGACCGAAGCCTTCGGCGATGTTCGCCATTATTGAAACGCTCGCCCGGCATATTTGGTCTCGTAATCCAAAGTCTTTCGAGAACGATGGGTTTTTTGATAGCGCATAAACGGCGTTCGTAAGCGTCCTCGCCTTCTGCCACGCGTCAATCTCTGTAAAGCTTCTAAAAGTGGCCATAATTCAGAAAAGTGACTGTCCCGATCTCCCAACCCGAGACGGGAGACGATTCTAACTAGCTCGCCTCGCTTTGCTGCTTTTCTCACTCTCGTAAATCTTGTACGCCTCTTTCACCGAAACATTCTCGTGCACGATCGCTCGAACCGCTTTGATCATTCCCACCGGCGAGTCGGACTGGAAAATATTCCGGCCCATGTCGACGCCGACGGCGCCGCCTTTCACGGCGTTGTGGGCAAGTTCCAGGGCTTCCATCTCCGGGGTTTTTTTGCCGCCGGCAACGATGACCGGAACCGGGCAACTTTCGACGAGCTGTTCGAAGTCATCACAATAATAGGTTTTGACGATGTGCGCGCCGAGCTCCGCGGCAATGCGGCATGAAAGGCCAAGGTACCGCACATCGCGCGCCATATCTTTGCCGACGGCGGTGACTGCGAGCACGGGTATGCCGTACTTTTCGCCCTCGTCGACCAGCTTCGCCAGGCTTACCAACGTTTCCTTTTCGAACTCCGAACCGACAAAGATCGACAGCGCCATGGCGGAAACGTTGAGGCGGATGCAGTCGTCGATCGAAACCGTGATATCTTCATTGGACAGTTCCTTGAGAATGCTTGTTCCACCGGAGACACGGAGCACCACGGGCCGGTCCGCCTTCGCATCCACCGAAGTGCGCAGCACGCCTCGCGTGAGCATGATCGAGTCCGCGTGCGGCATCAACGGTTCGATGGTTTTCCGCGGCTCTTCCAGACCGCTGGTCGGTCCAAGAAAATAGCCGTGGTCGACTGCAAGCATAACCGCCCGTCCATCAGATTTGATGATTCGTGCTAACCGATTCGCCATTCCCCAACTCATAGCCATATGGGTATCCTCCGTTGTGTACTGGAATTTTGTGAGAAGCTATCAAATATTCCTGCGGTTGTTAACCTGAATCTCCCGGGCAATTTGACAGCAAAAGGAATCTGCTGCTAGGCTTTCGCCAATTCGACAATTTGGAGGGACTATGGCGATCAACGTTATCGATATGGTTAAAATGGCGCACGAAGAAGGCAAGCGCAAGGTCGTCTTCAACACCCATCGTCTGCACGCCTGGTTGCATGTCTACCCGAAGCCGGGAGACCAGGACGACATGCACTGTCATAATGCCGATCAAACTTTTTACGTGATTGAGGGCGAGTGCACGATGCATTTTCCGGACGGCGGTAAGACCGTGCTGACGCCGGGCATGGTCGCCACGATTACCGGCGGCGCGTTTTATCAATTGGAAAACAGCGGTAGCGGCGCGATGGTGCTCATGGGAAATCGTTCCGGGCCGTCCGAAGCGATCCAGCATATCAACTACGAGTTGCGCAAAGACATCAAGACGCTTGGCCGGGAGGAGATGGACAAGATCCGTCATCCGGGTAACGTGCGGATCGCGGACTAGCTGAACCTTGACAAAAAAGTCACGAAACCCTGCGCTCGGCCGCCTTGTCGAGCAGCGGCCACACGTAACGCGCGCCGAGGCCGAGGAGAATCATGGCGCCGCCGGCAAGAGTTGCGGCGGATGGAATTTCGCCTACCGTCAATGCCACCCAAATCGGATTGAGCACCGGTTCGATCAAGGCGATCAGCGAAGCTTCCTGCAAGGAAACGCTCTGCAATCCCTTGGAAAAGAGAAAATAAGGCAGACCGAGCTGCACCGCTCCCATCACCACGAGAATCACCAGCTGATTCAGAGTCAGCGTGAGTTGCGCGCGGACCACAAACAAAAGCGCCAGCGCGCAAAAGGCATTATTGATCCAGGTAAGATAGCTCGGATGCACCTGCTGCGTGCGCCGCAGATTGATCATGTAAGCGGCGAAAAGCACGCCGCTCGCGAGAGCGAGAGCGACGCCGGCCATCTCCGGCTCGCCGGCGCTGTCGAGCGAAATCATGCCGACGCCAATCATGCCTGCTAAAAGTGCGAAAGCATTTATTTTGGCGATTCTCTCGCGCAGCACCACGCGAGCGAAAAGAAAAACAAAGATCGGCGCCGTGTACTGCAGCACAATGGCATTGGCCGCAGTGGTAAGCTTGTTGGCCGAAACAAATGAGCTGATCGCCGCCGTGTAAGTGAGGACGGAGACCAGCACGGGCGCGCTGATCCGCCATTCCGCGCGACGCACAAATGGGGTGAACACAAGGCAGGCGAATAAACTCCGGTAAAAAACGATGGTGAGCGGCGGCACGTCGAGAAATTTGATAAAAACCCCGGCCAGACTCCAAAGCACCGCGGCACAAAGGATAAGCAGGCGGCCGTGACTGATATTTAAACGTGCCGAGCCGGTGTTTTCGAGCATGACATCATAGAGAGAAGAGCGAGTTGCAGATTAGCAACCAGCGCTGTCCTAGGCAATGAACGGGCAAACCGCCGTATAAAATTGATTACGGGTCCGGAAAACACAAATGGGACGAGAGCTTTTCACCCCTCATCCCATTGCGCAAGTTTGAAACAGTTAGAAGCCGCGCGATTTTAGCTGTCGGACACCACCAAAACTTTGAGCGGCACCGTGAGATCCGCGGATAGACGAACATGGACTTCGTGATCTCCGGCGGTCTTGATCGGTTCATCCAGTTGGATTTTGCGCCGGTCGACATCGAGGCCTTTGGCTTTGAGCGCCTTCTCGATCTGGATATTTGTCACTGAGCCAAAGAGCTTGCCTTCCTCGCCGACCTTCATCGGAATAACCAGCGAAACCCCCGCCAACTCCCCGGCGGCGGACTGCGCTTGACGCACAAACTTTTGCTTCTGATCGCCGACAAGTTTTTTCTGGTGCTCATAGGATTTCAAGTTTCTCTTATTCGCGACCAGCACAAGTCCGCGCGGCAATAAATAGTTTCTGGCATAACCGTCGCGCACGCGCACGACTTCGCCAATCTTGCCGAGATTTACAACATCTTCCTTTAAAATGACTTCCATGAAGCCCTCCGCTAAGCTGCCTGGCTCGGAGTGAGTCGATCCTTACCCAGGCGGCGAAAATCGCCCCACAAGTCAAAGAGACCCAGGCCGGCCACCAGCAATGTAAAAATTTGCTGAAATATAATTAATACGTAAGTCAGACCGCGCAAAAATCGCGGCACGTTGTTCTTATGAAAGAAAAAGGCAATGACAGCCAGCCCCTGGGCAAAGTAACAAGCGCCGATCACCACTAGAAGATTCCAAGCAACCGTGTTCAACACACCGGCTCCGGTGAGAAATAAGACGATTCCGCACGCAATCAATCCCCAGACCAGCGGCTCGGGGCCTTTCCACTCACGTAAATGCGGCAGCGAGAACCACGCGGCGCGCCGCTCGGGAAAACGCCGTCCGAGATAGAGAAGATTGATGAGCACGATGAACGCGAAACTCAGTAAAAGCAGCGCCGGCAAAAGCCGCAGCATCATCTCGACGATTTGCGGAGCCTGTTCCTTGAGTGACGCCAAACTATCCTGTGACAAGCCCATCTTTTCCTGCACATTCATCGCCGAAGCGAGCTGGTGCGTCAAACTGGCGCGCAGATCTTGAAACATCACCGTCCACGATCCAAAAAAATAGTAGGCGAGTCCGGCAGTCGTCGACAACATGACACCGGCAATGCTACCGACGAGATACTCGATGGCTCGGATCCGGCCAAGCAGAGCCAACAATAGACCCGCCATAACGGCAAACAAGCCATACATCAATGCCAGCTCTTCGGCCACAAACAGGAACAATAGAAACGCCAGCGCGAGCACGACCATGCCGCCCGCGATTCCGTACTTGAAGCCAAACAAAAGCACGGGCTGCGGGACCAGCGGCAATAGGATCACGCCCAAGGGCGGCAGACTAATGCCGCTCATGAAGAGAAACACGCTTGAAGCCAAAGCTACGACAAACCTGCTTACGACTTCTAACCGCTGCATGAGACTAGCCGAGGAGAAAAAACGTTAATTTTTAGCGGTAGTGAAAGGGAGCAGTGCCACGCTGCGCGCCCGCTTGATGGCGGTCGTAAGCAAACGCTGATGGCCGGCACAGTTTCCGGTTATCCGGCTCGGAGTCATCTTTCCCCTTTCGGTGACGAATTGAGTCAGCATTCTCAAATCTTTGTAATCGATCCGCAGGGTTTTATCGGCGCAAAAACGGCACACCTTGCGCCGAAACATGGGCCGTCGACGCGGTCCTCCGCCCTTGTCGTCTTCCGATCTCTCTCGATAAGGCCGCGGGCCTCGTTCCATCTGTGCCATTACTTGCAATTCCTCTTTTTCTACGTTTGCCTCAATGGGTTAACAGCGATGATCTGCGATTCCGTCCGGCATAACATCGAATTCCGCGCGCGATGTTTGCCGCCGCTAATTGACGGAGGGCTCAACTTTGGGCGTTTCCGGCTCGGGTGCCTGCCGTCCTTCGTCGCTATGTCCGCGCGCCGAGGCGGGACCGGCGAGCGCGGCTTCTTCGTCGTAACGCACCGTCAAATAACGGAGAATGCCGTCGGTCAGTTTCAGATTGCGTTCGAGTTCGTCAACCGCCCGTCCAGTGGCCTGGTAACGGAACAAGGTGTAATACCCTCTGCCCTGTTTTTCGATCTTGTAAGCAAGGTCGCGAATACCCCATTCCTCGACCTGAGTCACGGTGCCTTCCTGGCCCTCGACCACCTTTTTGAATCTCTCGATGAACTCTTTCATGCGCAATCCCTTTTCGGGATGAACCAGGAAAAGGGTTTCATATAACGTCACGGTTCTATTAACCTCCACAGTAAGTTGATCTGTCTAACATAGACCCCGCCGGTTTACAATTCCGTGCGAGTCAGCTCGCTCCGTTGTAGGTCGCCATCGCCCGATCGATGCCGTCGCGGACTATGCAACCAACGGATTCGGCAGCGCGCGACACCACTTGGGCCAGCTGCTTTGACTCAAACTCATCAAACGGCTCGAGAACGTATTGGGCTGCGTCCATTCCCTCCGGCGGACGCCCGATGCCAATGCGCACCCGCTCAAATGGGGCGCCTGCCAGATTTTCCGCAATCGATAGCAATCCACGATGTCCGCCCGCGCTGCCGTTCGGCCGGATACGAATGCGTCCGAACGGGAGATCCAAGTCATCATTGATGACGACCAGATCTTCGCTTCCAAGCCCGTACTCTCGGGCTAAATCGGCTACCGGCTCCCCGCTCCGGTTCATGTACGTTTGCGGTTTAACCAGTACGATTTTTTCGCCTTCGAGAACTCCTTCGCCAACGACCGCGCCGAAATGTTTACTATCGATGGCAATCTTGCTTTGTGCCGCAATCCAATCGACGACTAAGAATCCTACGTTATGCCGCGTTCCCTCGTAGCGCTTTCCGGGGTTGCCAAGCCCGACAATCAGTTTCACCAATACGATTCCCCGAAGCCGCCAGACAATCGACTAAGCTTCGCCTTCCTTCGGCGCTTCCGCCACCACAGGCACAGCTTCGGCTCCCTCCACCGGCACAACCGCGGCAGCCGGAGCCTCTTCCACCGTCGGCGGCACAACCGCGACGAGGGGGAAGTTCGACTCGAAAACCGCCGTGACACCTTCGGGTATAGTCAATTCTTCGACGTGAACGGAGTCGCCGATGTCCAGCCTGCTTACGTCAACCTCGAAAAAGGCTGGGATGTCGAGCGGCAAGCATTCAACCTCGATCTCTCGGACGATCGGCTGGAGAATACCGCCGCGCACCACACCTTCCGCCTTGCCGACAAAGTGAAGCGGCACGTTAACGGTGATTTTGGCGGTGAGGTCAACTTCATAGAGATCGGTATGAATCACATCGCCGCTGATCGGGTGGTACTGCATCTCTTTCACCAGCGCCACTTTATCCGCAAGCGCCGAAGACTCGGACTTCAAGCGCACCAAATGGGACCCCTCGAGATCAGCGACGCGGCTAGAGAACTCGCGCTTATCCAGGGCCAGCGCAATTGCTTGAGTTTTTGGACCATAGAGAATCCCGGGAATCTTCCCCTCGCGCAGCAGTCTTTTAGCATCCCGTTTGTGTTTATTGTCGCGGGCATCTACCCGTATTTCTAGAGTTTCCAAAAAACCTACCTCCTCAGCTAAACAAATAGTGAACTGATCGATTCTTCTTCGTGCGTCCGGCGAATCGCCTCGCCGATCAGGTGCGCCACGGACAGCGTTTTTATTTTTCTGCAGGCTTGCGCCTGCGTACCAAGCGGAATCGTGTTGGTGACGATCAATTCCTCCAGCGGGGATTCCTCAATCCGTTTGATCGCGGGACCGGAAAGCACCGGGTGTGTGCAACAACCGAGAATTCTTGCCGCCCCCTCTCTCTTGAGAGCCTCGGCGGCCATGGTCAACGTGCCTGCGGTATCGACCATGTCATCGACCAGGATAGCGACGTGATCCTTCACGTCGCCGATGATATTCATCTCGGCAACGACGTTGGGCCCGACTCGCCGCTTATCGATAATCGCAAGAGACGCGTCGAGACGCGTCGCAATGGCCCGAGCCCTCTCCACCCCGCCCGCATCCGGTGACACAATCGTCACCTCGTTGTGATTGAGCTGCTTTTTCAAATACTCGAGCAGCACCGGTGTGGCGTAAACGTTATCGACCGGAATATCGAAAAATCCCTGAATTTGTCCCGAGTGGAGGTCCATCGTAAGCATCCGTGACGCACCCGCCGTGGTGATCAAGTCGGCGACCAGCTTCGCGCTGATCGGCACGCGCGGTATAACTTTTCTGTCCTGGCGCGCGTAGCCATAGTAGGGCATGACGGCGGTGATGCGCATGGCCGAAGCGCGCTTGAACGCGTCGAGCATGAGCAAGAGCTCCATCAAATTATTGTTGCCCGGTGCCGAAGTTGACTGCAGGACAAACACGTCGGCGCCCCGGACATTTTCTTTGATTTCAACTTTACTTTCGCCGTCGCTGAATGTTTCCACGACAGCTTTTCCCAAGGCCACTTTGAGATACTCGCTGATTGCAGCAGCCAGGGGCGGATTGGAATTCCCGGCGAATATTTTTAGCTCAGCCATCGTTTAGTTGCCCTGTTGCTTAGTTGAATATCCGCAGTCCAGTGACGCTCAAATGGAAACTCTTTTCTATCCGCCTTATGCCGTCCCGTCAATTCACGAAAACACGAGCGCCGTTCATGCTGAACGGCGCCGTAGAGAAAAATCTATTGGTAGAAACACGAGCCAGTTCGTCAAATTCTCTGAAACTGGCTGGGCGGGAAGGATTCGAACCTTCGATACCGGATCCAAAGTCCGGGGCCTTACCGCTTGGCGACCGCCCATCCCCGAACCCCTCATCGAGAGGTCCGCTCTCGGCCGCGCGGAATTAAGGTTCAGTCGACCTCTAACCCTTTTGTTGCGCTTCCGCCTTCGGCGAGAACCTTTTGATATTCCGCGATGATTTTTTCCTCGATCATCCTTCGCGTCTCATTGTTTATCGGATGAGCGATGTCCTTATAGGTTCCGTCTTTGCGCTTTTTGCTGGGCATTGAGACAAAATACCCAGTGGCACCATGGATAATTTTTAGATCACGAATCACAAAGCAATGATCGAGGGTGATCGTGACATAAGCCCGTAGTTTATCTTCGTCGACAGGAAAGACCCTAACCTCGGTAACCTGCATAGGGACCCCCACTAGAACCGAGCCAGATGTTTTGCTGGCGGTTACTATAGGCTATTACGCGTGATCTCTCAGTTCACCACATGTACCAAGTACGCTCGGGCCCCCTCCTCTTTCCGCAACCGACGAAACGCACTTGCCGCTGCGCGCTTCGAAGGGAAAATTCCGAAAACTGCTGACCCGCTGCCCGACATTAAACTCCCTACAGCACCCTCCTGCAATAGCTTTCGCTTTAGACCTGATATCTTAGGATAGCGCTCGAGGGTCACGGCTTCCAGATCATTGTCGAGCCGGCGCGCGAGTTCGTCAATGCTCTTTAGCGAAGACGCAATGCTAGTATTTACAATAGGTTTTGTCAACTTTTGGCCCAAATTTCGATACACCCATCCGGTCGAGACCGGGAACCCAGGATAGATGATCACGGACCAAAAACGCGCCATATCGCGCAATGGCGTCAGCCGTTCGCCGATTCCCCGGGCCCGGGCTGGCCGCGCACGGATAAAGAACGGCACGTCCGCGCCCAACGATACAGCCATTTTTTCCAGCGCGGTAATGGACAAATGCAGATTGAAAAGCCGATTCAAGCCAACCAGCGTGGCGGCTGCGTCGGTGCTTCCCCCACCCAAGCCGGCGCCGACCGGAATGCGCTTTTTTATGCTAATTGAAATCGGTTGGGTGTAACGGCAACTATTCAAGATCAGTTGCGCGGCGCGGTAGACAATGTTGTCTTTGCCTTGCGGCACTTTCGGATGGCCGCAACGGAGCCGGATCAGGTCATCGCCTGAGCGCCTTTTCCCGGCCGGGCGAATTTTCCGAATCTCGATTTCATCATAGAGCGACACCGGTACCATGATCATGTCGAGTAAATGGTAACCATCGGCGCGCTTGCCGACGATGCGCAACCGCAGATTAATTTTTGCCGGCGCTCGAATCTTCACGCGCCATTAGTTAGCATAGCCCCATCGCGAATGCGAAAGAACCACTCATTGTGATCCACGACGTCGCAAAATTTTTGGGCGCGGCCTGGCAAGCCGCCAGCGCAGCCGGC
>CAMLCX010000137.1 GCA_946478635.1 uncultured Pseudomonadota bacterium | reverse complement strand
AATACGCGGGAAAAATTTTGGGAAGCGGCCGACCTGATCGTGCGCTCGTGGACCGAAGACGGCCCCTTCGCCCATGAGGGACGCTATTTTCCCCTGCGCTACGTCAATCTCTGGCCGAAACCGTTACAGCAACCGTTTCCGCCGGTCTGGATACCCGGCTCGCGCAGTCCATCGACGATGAATGAAGTCGCCAAGCGCGGCTACTGCTATTTTCTCTCGTCGCGCAGTCACGGCGGCGAGACCCACAAGGCGCAGCAGGAATTCGCCGCCGTTCTTGAAAAGCATGGCGACCACTATCATCCCTTCCGCTTCGGCATTCTCATGTCGACTTACGTTGCCGAGACGGACCAACAGGCGCGCGAGGAGTGCGAAGAAGGCGTTTGGTATTTTCTAAAAAATTGTCTCAAGGGGCATCTGCGCCGTGTTGGACGCCAACTCACCTATGGTCCCGGCGTGCCGTATATTCCCGCCGCCGCCTGGCGCGAATATTTGAAGGGCTACACGCCCGGCCGCAAACTTCTCGGCGACGTGGAAAACTGGGAAGAGCTGGAAGCGTCGCAGTCGATCATCGTCGGCAGTCCGGAGACGGTGACCCGGCGCGTTCAATCGCTGATTGAAAAAGCCAAAGTCGGCAATTTGTTGATTCAATTCCAGCTCGGCAACATGCCGGACCATCTCGCGCGCAAGAGCATGAAACTGTTCGCCGAAAAAGTCGCGCCGGCATTGCGCCAGGAATCCTTAACGCAATTCACCCGAGAATATCCCGGCATGAACGTAGAGCAATCAGCGGAGGCAGTGCATTGAGCGGACGCATCATCGAAGTCAATCAACGCAAGGTGCAAATCCTGGAGAACGGCAGCGGCGCGCCGCTGCTCTACTTGCACGGTTTCGCGGATGTTCATTCGGTCAACGAGGGCTGGCTGCCGTTTCACGATCAACTCGCCAAGCGCGCGCGCGTGATCGCCCCGGCACATCCCGGCTGCGCCCAATCCGACGAATACAAAGATCTCGACGCCATCGAAGACGTCGTGTTTCACTATCTCGAAGTTTTTGATGCGCTGAAGTTGTCCGAGTTCGATCTCGTGGGCAATTGCGTTGGCGGCTGGATCGCCGCGGAGATCGCCGTGCGCCACCCCGAAAAACTTCGCAAGCTGGTTTTGATCGGCGCCGCCGGACTGTTCGTCGAAGGCGCGCTCATCGGCGATGTTTTCATGATGGCGCAGCCCGAGTACGGCTCGAGCTACGCATCATTGAGAGAGATGCTGTTTGCCAGCGCTGATCAACCCAACGCACTGGAAATGTTTCCCGACGGCAAAGGCGAAATCGAAGACGAAGTGCGCCGTTATCAAATGCTGCGACTAGGCTCGCGTATCGGCTTCAAGCCGCCCTACTTCTACAACCGGCCACTAAGAAATCGCCTGCATCGAATCACTTCGCCGGCTCTGGTCATCTGGGGTGAAAAAGACAACTTCGTACCACGCTCCCACGGCGAAACCTACGCAAAGCTGATTCCAAACAACGGCGAATTGAAAATAATCCCCGGCGCCGGCCACAGCGCGCACGTAGAAAAACCCGAAGAGACGGCGAAGCTGGTTTTGGATTTCCTTGGCAAATAAAGCCGGCGGGAATTGGAAACCCTACCCTGAAATTAAACCGTAGGATGGGTTGAGGCGCTTTTCGCCGATACCCATCGTTCGGCCGCGCGTCGCCCAGCCAAATAGTGGGTATCGCTTTGCTCCACCCACCCTACGGATTCACAAGACTCCGAACCTTTGTCAGGGCAACCGCTCGGTCGCCCCTTCTTCGACTATTTTAAGGATAAAGTTCCTTCAACAAGCCGCTCTTCTCGAGGTTATCGAGAAACCGCAGATCGACGAACTGCTCGGGCTTGGCGTTTTTCGCCGCGGGCACCGTCTTGGCGAGATCGTCCAAGACATTATGGACGCCGGCCATATTGATGTAAGGCGCCTTTTCCAAAACCTTGCTCATATAAAAATCATACGCTTTTTGCAGAACCGCAGTGTCCTGGATCTTGGTATATTTCACCATCGATTTGTAGGTGAATTCGCGATCGGTGCGCGCTCGATGAATGCCCCGCGTGTAGGCGCGCATAAAGCGGTTGATCACGTCGGGCTTGCTGCGGATGATCGAGCCCACGGCGACTAACGCCGGGTTCGGAAATGCGAAATCCATATCGGTGATGCTGATCAGTTCCCTGAAACCGGCTTTGTCGATGGCGAACTGCGTCGGCGGCGATACCACGCCGCCATCGATGGATCCTCCCTGCAGGCCCGCGGCCACGGTTGCCATGAAGCCCAGCTGGATCAGCGTGAGATCTTTATCGGGATTGATGTTGTACTTTCTGAGCGCGTAACGAACCGAAATGTCGGGCGCGGAGCCGAACCGGGTAATGCCGATTTTTTTGCCCTTCATGGCCTCGACGGTCTTGATCTCCGGCCTTACATAAAGCGAGAAGACCATCTTGTTGCCGGAGTTGCCGATAATCTTTAGATCCGCACCCTGCAACGCCGCAGCGATCGCCGAGCTGCCGTTAAGCGAACCAATTTCGATCTCGCCCGCAACCGTCACTTGAGCGAGCTGGGTGCCGCTGGGGATAAGAATGATGTCGTCCTGCAGCCCTTCTTTGGTAAAGTAGCCGGCGTCGTGAGCAACCCAGATCGGCGTGTAAGCGCCGCTGATCGAACTATACCCAATGCGGATCCTGTCTGCCGCCGAAACCTGGGCAGCGATGAGCAAGAACGCAAGAATTCCGAGCACGATTGTTTTCATGGTCTATCCTTTCGGTGCGAGCGCATCTCGGGCGCAACGTTCCGATCTATTTATGCCACGGCAGTCATTTCTTCAAGTACGGGCGCGGCATGCCGCGCCCGTACCCTGAAGCCCGACCGAAACCTTGACGCTATTTCGTGCTTTGCATATGTTGGCCGCATTCGGCGCGACAAAGAAGGAGTCACGATATGAGTCATCGCATGCTTGTTATCGGCACCGGTCCCATCGGCGGAATTATCGGCGGCCGGCTGGCGCGCGCGGGACAGGACATTACCTTCGTTGACGTGGATAAAGAGCATATCGAAGCGATTCGCGAGAAGGGCCTGCAAATTGATGTGCCGGACGGACCGTTCAATGTAAAAATCAAGATTCTTTTCCCCCACGAGATCCAAGGCAGCTACGATATCGGCATGATCGCCGTGCGCTCGAATTACACGCCCGACGCGCTCAAGACAGTTCTGCCGCATCTCGCCGACGACGGCGTGCTCGTGTCGATGCAGAACGGCATCAATCCACCGCTGCTCGAAGAAAAAGTCGGCTCCGATCGGACCGTGGGAATGGGTATCCGCATGGGTTCGCGCAAAGTCGCGCCGGGCCATCTCCATACCGCGACGCGCGGTCATTTATATATCGGTCATCTGCACGGGCGGACCACGACGCGCCTGGAAAATCTCGCCCAGCTATTCAATACAGTCATGGAAACCGAGATCGCCGACAACATCCTCGGCGTCCTCTGGAGCAAGCTCACCTATACCTGCCTCGGCTACTACGGCTCCCTGGCCGATGCTTCGATCGTAACGAGCTGCGCCGATGAGGCGGCGCGCCGCAATCTCGCGGAGTTCTTCGCCGAAGTGGTGAGTGTCGGCACCGCACTGGGAGCGCGCTGGATCCGTCTTGCAGAATACAACCCGCCGGACTTTCATCCAAATCATTCTATTGCTGATCGCCTGGCAGTGATCAACGAATTCGCCAGATCGTGGAAACTCGACGACCGCAAAGGACCGCTCAGGCAAATTCAGAGCGGCGTCAAGACCGAAGTCGATTTCACCCTTGCATACGTGGTCAGCGAGGGTGAAAAGCGAAACATTCCAACACCGCTTTGCCGCAAAGTATTGAGCATGATCCAAGACCTGGAGGCGGGCAAACGAAAACTAGACTTACAGAATTACGCGGAGCTACGGTCCTAATGCAATAACGCGCGCCGCTCAACGTGGATCCATTCTAGCGCACAACCCATCACCGCAATTCTGAAATAACAGCACACCGACAACTCCATTTTCGTTCGATATTTGCTCCACCTGAGCATTCTTGTCAGGTAATTTCTGCCGGAGCGCGAAATTTTTACGCCCATCAATTTGGCCGCATTTTGCCCAAGTCATTGAACCAGCGGTGATATTTCCTGCTGGTATGCGCGTTGCTCCCTCATCGGCCAGGAAATTTGAAGGAGGGAAAATAGCTATGAGAAATATTGCTGCGCTATTATTGTTGGGGAGTTTAGGTTTGGTTGGATGCGAATTTGTCGCGGGAGCCGCTACCGGCGCGTTGGCAACCGGCGCGGGGTACGAGATCAATGCGAAACGGCAAATGGACAGGCTCGAAGACGATTACCGTCGCGAGCGTATCAGCCGGAGAGAGTACGAGCAGCGTAGAGAGCAAATCGAAAAGGGCTCCATTATTTACTAATTGCCGGACGGCCATGGATACAGCCCACAAGATCAGCTTCTGATTGACCGTCGCCGCGGTGCTGTCTTGCACTTCTTATCGCAGGACAGCACCGCGTTATTTCTTCAACACTAAAACTCGAATTCGTTCTGCCAGGCAGTATTACCCCAAGTGATCTGCCGAAAAGTTTCTGTTCAAGTTTGAAATACGCGAAAAAATTAAACTTTTTACGATGATGATCCTCTTCATCGTGTTTTGATGCGTTGATCGCTGTTATCCGTCTAATCAGCAGGAAGGAGTACGTCCGATGAAGTCACAAAGATTTCTGATGGTTGTGATGCTTTTCGTTTTAACGGGCGTGATCGGCGGCTGTCATTACGGCTCATACGATGACTACCACGACTATGGTTACAGCGGCTACAGCCGATCCGAATCCGGTTACCGCGAGGGTTTTCGCGACGGGCGCGCCTACGAACGGCGCAACGAAGACTGGCGTGATAGACGTTACTCGAGTGACTGGTGGCGCCGGCGCTGATAGACCGGAAGTGCCCAGCAGATTTCCACAACCGAAGGACGAGAAGGACCGGGCCATCGCTCGTCATGTGTCCATTCATCAATTGCAAAAGACTGCGTAGACCGGACCTCATGGCGTCTCGCGATCGCTCCGCCAACCATAAATAAACTCCAAGGGCGACAAATTCATCCTTGCCTCAGCCGGGAGCACTCGCGATTCCACGCCGCGCGATGCTATTATTGTGGGTAGTCAAAGGGAAACCCCCATGCCTACCCGTTTGAACTTCGCATTGGAAAATGTCGCCGCCGGATCAAAGGCGCGCGCCGCGAGATTTCAAACCCCCCACGGTGAGGTCGAAACTCCGATCTTCATGCCGGTCGGAACCCAGGCGACGGTAAAGGCGCAAACGGTCGATAGCTTGAAATCGACGGGAGCTCGCGTGCTTCTCGCCAACACCTATCATCTGCTTCTTCGTCCCGGCCCGGCGGTTTTTCAAAGATTTGGCGGCATTCACCGCTTCATCAACTGGGATGGGCCGGTGCTCACCGATTCCGGCGGATTTCAAATCTTTTCTCTGCCTCACTCCCGGGAGATGAACGAAGACGGCGCGCGCTTTCAAAGTTATGTCGATGGAAGAGCCTATTTCCTCTCGCCGGAATCGAGCATCGAGATGCAAAAAACCATCGGCGCCGACATCATGATGGCTCTCGATCAATGCATCGCCGCGACGGATCCTTACGCTCAAGCAGACGCGGCCATGCAGCTCACGCACCGTTGGGCCGAGCGCTCGCTTCGCGCCCGAGGCGAATCGCCGCAAGCGTTGTTTGGGATTGTACAGGGCGCCTGCTATCCGGAGCTTAGAAAGAAAAGCGCTTCGTTCTTGAGCGAACTTCATTTCGACGGCATGGCCATCGGCGGCCTGGCAGTCGGCGAAACGCAGCGCGAGCGCTACGAGCTGACCGAGCTCGTCACCGACCATCTTCCTCAACATCTGCCGCGTTATCTGATGGGCGTCGGCACGCCCATCGACCTGCTCGAGAGCGTTCACCGCGGCGTCGATATGTTCGATTGTATTATCCCATCGCAACTCGCCCAGCGCGGCGTGGCGTTTACGTCGCACGGGAAACTTAAACTGCGCCGCTCAATGTATAAACTGCGCGAAGAGGCGATCGACGCCCGGTGCGACTGTCAAACCTGCAAACAGTACTCCCGCGCCTATCTCCATCACCTGGTCAAATCGAAGGAAGTCCTGGGTTGGCACCTCCTGGGCCTGCACAACCTGACCTTCTATCATCGCCTGATGCGCGAGATGAGAGAAAGCATTTTACGGAATGATTTTCGCTCTTATTACGAAGAAAAACGGCCCGATCTCGTGCGCATCGACAACGAGAATCCCGGGCGCCCGCCGAGGAAAGCCAAGCCTGCCCGGGCCGCGCATTTAGGCGACTACGAGATTCATAGATCCGTCCAGGGTTTTTTCAGCATGCGCCAAATAAGCTCCGGCGAGGTGATGCACTCGGTAAGCGCCCCAAGCGACGAAGCGAAGAAACTTTACATCGAGCAGTCCTGTCTCGCCGCGCGCCTGATCCAGCGCGAAGCGGACGCAGAGGAATTGGTCATCTGGGACGTCGGCCTCGGCGCGGCGTCAAACGCGATGGCCGCGGTTCGTTGCTTCGAAACGGCTTGTGCGGAACGGGGTGACAATGGCATTCGTCCTCTGCGCCTCTTGAGCTTCGATCTCGATCTCGACCCCCTGACTCTGGCGACCAAGCACTCCGCGTGCTTCCCTCACCTCTGGCATGCGGCCCCATTCATGATCCTTGAAACCGGCAAGTGGCGACACGCATCAAGCCTGCTGCGCTGGGACCTCTTGAAAGGTGATTTCTGCGATCTGTTGGAATCCGCTGACGCTCCGGATCTTATTTTTTTTGATCCCTTCTCCTACAAAGCCGACGCCGCGCTTTGGACCCGCGATATTTTCTCGCGCATTTTCAATCGCTGCGCTCCGAAACCGGCGGAGCTTTACACTTATTCCGCTTCCACGGCCGTTCGGGTTGCGCTTCTCTCGGCGGGCTTTTTTGTCGCCGAAGGCATCGGCACCGGACCCAAATCGCACACCACGATCGCCTTTACGCGGGCGGCCGGAGCCGCGGATCACCCGCTGGCGCCGCGGCTCTTGGGCGAACAGTGGCTCGCGCGTTGGAAACGCAGCAGCGCAAAGTTTCCGTCCGCCGTTCCACAAAATCAGCAAACCCATTTCGAAAAGGTCATTGAAACACATCAGCAATTTCTAGCGAATTCTGAAAAGTAAAGCGCCGGGGTCACGGGTGGCGTAACATTCCGCGTCCAATAAGCGTCCGCTCGATCTTGGTATGATAAAGTCTCATCAATAGATCGCGCACGGGTTCACCTTCGATCACCCCGAGTCCATACGCGATCGCCTGCAACGTCGCCATGCGGTCGGGTTTGCTTTGAGCGCGTAACTGATAGGTCGAGTTGTTCGAAGCGCTGATCTTCACCCTCGGCAAGCTTCTGAGCTCATCCTGGCGATAAGACATTTTTCTCACCTGTCGCCAAGTGCCGTCGGGCACCATGAGCTGGATCGGCTTTCGCTCGCGCGCCACCAGGTCGTCATTCAGCTCGAGGGCATCGTCGGCAGGGTAGAACAAAAAGGTCCGATACTGCGGCGACAGGCAATCCTTGAGATTGAGCGTCTCCTTTCCTTCGCCTCGAATTCTTATTTCACTATTCACCAGCGCTCGCACCGCAAGCAGGCCGGTATTGCTGTTGCGCGACAGTTCCCTGTGATGGATGACCAGGCAAATCTTCGTTCGCAGCTCAATCTTCGGCATGACGTCGCAGAGGCACAATGTCCAGGACGCGGCACAGATCGGGCACGGATTTTTTACTTTTCTTTGACCAGCCACTTTGTAGGGTTGAACCGGCGCGCTAGACCAACCCGCACGCGGCACGCTCAAATTTCGTACATTGATAGGCTGGTCGAAACATCACGAAGTCGACTTGTCGACGGATAGGCCGCATTCATCCTCATGGGGAAGGATGCAGCTTTCGCACAGGCTGGCGCCGCAAGTCGAACAGTTGAACTCGTCGCCGTGGCGGATGTCATGCCTGCACTCACCGCATTCTATGGTTCCATTGATGAATTGAAACATTGACGTTTGAACAAGGCGCGACTGAAAAACAATCTACCTGCGGCTTAGCACGATTCGATCAAACCAATCAATGAAAACATTTTCGGTCGTTGCCTCTCGTCGTTCTCGAGCATCGCGTCTCGCCATGCGCGCACTAATCTTGAACATATTAAGCAACTGACCTCGCGTCTGGCTTTCTCGTGCACCGCTTTGCGCGCGCGAATCGTCGTCATTTCCCGGCGCTACCGCAACCTGTTGCCTCCTGCCTCACGCCTATTTATTCTTGGGAGAGCATGGCTTCTGTCAAAATCGCCACTTGGAATGTCAACGGCATCCGCGCGCGCGAGGCTCAGGTACTTGAATGGGTCGAGCGCGAGCGGCCGGACGTCATCTGTCTGCAGGAGCTCAAGTCGACCGTGGCGCAGGTGCCGGCGGCGCTCTGCGAGCTGCAGGGCTATCGCTGTTACTGGCACGGCGCGCGCGCCTACTCCGGCGTGGGGCTGCACATTCGCCGCGACGCGTTCGCCGAGGAGCCGATTTTTCGCCATCCGGCTTTTGATTTCGAAACACGCATTGTCAGCGCGCAAATCCGCGACCTGTTGTTCCTCTCCACGTATGTGCCGAACGGCGGCAAGGATTTCACCGCGAAGATGGAGTTCCTGCGCCAGATGGAAGCGTTCATCGGCGAAGCCCACGCCGGCGGTTTGCGCATGATCCTGTGCGGCGACATCAACATCACCCGCAGCGAACGCGACGTTCATCCCAGGGAACGCAATCCCGCCCTGGTCGGGCAGCGGCCTGAGGAAAGAGAAATGTTCGAGCGCTTGCTGGCGAAAGGGCTCGTCGACGTCGGTCGCGCCCTCGATCCGGATAACGATCATCTCTTCACCTGGTGGGCGCCCTGGCGCAAACTGCGCGAGCGCGATATTGGATGGCGCCTGGACTACATCCTGGCGAGCGAGTCCCTGGCGTCCCGGGCGATCCGTTGCGCCGCTTACCGTGAAGTCGGCACCAGCGACCATGCGCCGGTAATCGCCGTTTTCGATCTTGACGCGGACACGGGCAAGTAGAAATCCCGCGGGTAATCGTGGATCGAGACGGTTTGCCAGTCTCGCTCTCGGGTGAACGCCGCGAAACCGCCGTCACCTGTATCCCCGCTAATGGGGCGGTGGCGCAATCACGAACTTGTCAGAGACGTCGTTCGCTCGCGAGTGGCGACGAAACACTATCGGAATTTTTGGAACACTGGAACCAAGCGTCCGATCCCGCGAATCACAATGACCGCTGCTCTTCTACCACTTGAACGGGTTTACTGATGTTTCTCGATCCAACCCGAGACCTCAAAATCGGCACCTCCGGCTATTCGTATCCGGGAATGCCGCCCAAGGGTTGGTACAGCGCCTTTTATCCTGACAAGAAGCGTAAGGGTTTCGACGAGCTGGAATATTACTCGGATATTTTCAACACCTGCGAAATCAATACGACCTTCTATCGTCCGCCGGCGCCCGCAGTGGCAAAAGCTTGGGCGGATAAAACGCCGGACGACTTCTCCTTTGCGGTGAAGCTTTGGCAGAAGTTTACCCATCCGACGAAGATTTCTCGAAACAAATCCGACGAGCGCTGGGAGCCTCCCAGCCAAAGCGACTTTGACGAGTTTCGCGCCGGTATCCTGCCGTTGGCCGAAGCGAGGAAGCTCGGTGCCCTTCTTTTACAATATCCGGCCGGTTTTCACTGTTCTCCGCAAAACATGGAAAAAGTCGCGAGTACCCTCAGGCGGTTCTACGATTATCCCAAAGTCGTCGAGCTGCGCCACAAAACCTGGAGCGAGAAAAGCGCCGAGATCAAAACGCTGCTGCTGGAGAACCGCGCCAGCGGCGTTTTGATCGACGAGCCAAAGTTCAGCATGTCTATCCGTCAACCGGCCGAGGCGATCGGCGAAATATTTTACTTTCGCGCCCACGGCCGCAACGCCAAAGCGTGGTGGAACCCGAAAGAGCCGTGGCAGCGCTACGACTACCTGTACACGCGGGAGGAGATTAGAAACCACGCCGAGCTGATCAAATCCGCCGCAAACACACCGGGCGTGAAGAAGGCATTCGCGTTTTACAACAACCACGCGCGAGCCAATGCGCCGGCAAACGCCATCATGCTGTCTCAGGAATTGGGAGTGCGGCTGAAAGCGATGCCGCCGGAAGCCATGGTGGCAAAATTTCCTGAGCTCGCGCGAGGCTCAGTTCGTTAGCCCGGATAATTCGCGGTAAAGCAGCGATCGAGGTGCAACCCTTCCGGAACGAAGG
>CAMLCX010000136.1 GCA_946478635.1 uncultured Pseudomonadota bacterium | reverse complement strand
CCAGCGGCCGGTTTTGTTTGAGCAGCGCCGCGGTCGTATTGATGCCGCCGCCGGGCGTCGGGACGTCGAACTTTTGCAGGACTTTGAGGCCTTCGTTCCTGCCGATCAGATCCAACGGTGGGAACAACATGGTGCCGTGAATGACGCCGGCCTTCAGCGCCGAGAGCCGCCCGCCTTCGCCGCCGCCGATGGAGAGAAACTTGACGTCTTCGTTGGGATTGAGGCCATTGTCACGCAGCAGCTTCGCGAGCCGGATATAACTCGCGTCGCGGCCGCGGGAGATGCCGAGAATCTTGCCTTTCAACTCCTGCACGGATTGGATGCTCGGCTGGGTGAGCAAAGAAGAGCCCAGGGTGTTCATCGTGACGCCGAGGCGCACGACCGGTATGCCTTGAAGCTGCGCGGTGGTTACTCCTGTGTCCGAACCGAAGAGGAACTGAACGCTCTGGCCGATCAACGCCGGCACGGCGCGCGCGCCGCCGCTCACAAGAATCGGCTCGACCTCCAAACCATATTTTTGCCAGATTTTTTTCTCGGCCGTGACCCACGAGGGAGTCGACCCGGGTGCGACGGCGGGGTAGGCCGCTCGGAGTTTGTCGGCGGCGTGGGCAGCGAAATCTCCGAGTAGCGATGCCATGATAACGATCAACGAAAGTTTAAGGCGCATAAATGACTCCATGTGACGATTGATTTCACCGCAGAGTGGTTCATGATCTTACGCTCGCCCCTAGAGGATGAAAATGGAGGGATTTCCCTCAGCACGTTTTCCCCGTGACTCGTCATTCCCGCGCACGCGGGAATCCAGGTTTGTTGTCCAGCCCAATTCGCCTGGATACCCGCTGGAGTTTATCCTGAGCGCGGCCGAAGGGCGGGTATGACGGAACGCTGCGGTGACTTTTCGTATTCGGGTTCTTCATTCTATAGCTCATCCACACACGCATGAATTTTCAAAAGAAGCGCGGAAGACGCGGAGAGATATTGTGTCCAGGGGCGCAGCATGCTGCGCCCTTACACGTCTGTGCGGTGAATGCGTGCGTTTCATTTTCGGTAGCCAGTCTGCCGGGCCAACGCCCTACTGGCGAAACAGTTCGCGGAACTCTTTTTGGTAGCGGTTGTAGCTTTCGCCGAGCGCCGGCGGAACGGGGAAGAGCTTGAGGTTTTTCGCCTGCATCCTGGTGTCTATGCCGGGCCGCGCCGGCGTGCGGCCGATCGCCAACACGAGCTGTTGGCCTTCTTTGGAAAGCACGAAATCGATGAACAGCTTCGCGCTGTTGGCATGCGGCGCCTTGGCGGCGACGCCGATCGGGTGCAACGATACCGTGATCGGATCGAGCGTGGTCACCCATTCTATCGGAGCGCCCTGTTCCTTCATCCGTTCGATGCGGTGGGCCAGCGCCATGCCCATGTGGAACTCGCCGGCCGCCATCAGTTGGGCGATCAAGGTCTGACCGCTGCGCAGTTGGATATCCTGCTTTGCGAGCGTCTTCATAAAGCGCTCGGCTCTTTCTCTTCCCCAGGCCACGGCCATGGCGGCGTACCAGGAGTACATCTCATCATCCATGGCGATCTTGCCTTTCCATCTGGGGTCGAGCAGATCATCCCAGTTCCTGGGCGCGTGCTCCTTCGGCACCAGCTTGGTGTTGTAAGCGATGATGTTGTACGCGTCGAAATAATCCACCCAATATCCCTTGGCATCCTTGAATCCTGCCGGGTAGGCTGCGCTCTCGGGCGACAGGTAGGGCTGAATAAATCCCTCCTTGACCAGCTGGTGTGTTTCCACGCCGCGGATGGAGACCAGATCAAAGAATATTTTACCGACGCGCGCCTCGTTGAGGATTCGATTATAAACTCTGGCTGAGCCGGCGTTGTAGAATTCGGTCTTGATGAATGGATATTTTTTATTAAAGAAGTCGAAGAGCCGCTTGATGTCTTCGGTGCTCGTCGAAGTGTACCACACGAGCGAACCTTCTTTTTTAGCGCCGTCGATGAGTCTGGCTGTGTGACTGTCCTGAGCCGCCGCGGCCGCCGGCAACAATAGTCCAAGGATCAGCAGCCATGCCAAGGCGACCTGCATCAGTACCACCTTCCCGTCAGAAATTGGTTGATGTTGCGCTCCACCATGCGGGTTTTGCCGAGCCCGGCGTAATGGCCGCTCCGCATGTGGTTGGCGACTTCGTCGCGGCTTTTGCGGCCCGATTGGATCTCCTCCAGGTTGCCGTAAAAATCTTCAAGGTAGTCGTGCATTTTCTTAAAATAGCCGCGCCCGGCCTGCTCGCTTTCCACCGCCGGCCCGTGTCCGGGCACGAGTTGTTTGTAACGGATTTGAAACAGCGGCTTCAGCGCCGTGAGCCAATTCGGAATATTGCCAAAGAAAGTGACGGGATGCACTTCGGTGTAGAGCAGATCGCCGGCGATGAAAACTTCTTCCTCTTCGAAATAGATCGTCGTGTCGCCCCTGCTGTGGCTGTGGCCGTTCTCGGCGCGATATTCGAGGTGCAACGTGACGCCGGGAAGCGTCACCTGGCTCCGGCCGGTGAAGACGACGTCGGGCAGCGTCAGCGCTAAACCCGGAAAGCGATCGTACAATTCGGGGACAGGTTTCATCATGCGCTCGAAATCCGCCCCGCCGTCATCACGCATGGCGCTAACGCAACCGGCGCTCGCGACGATGGGAATGCCGCGCCGGCGAAAATAAAAATTCCCCGAGGTGTGATCGAAGTGCTCGTGGGTGTTGATGAGGTGTTTGACCTCCCTGCAGCCGGTGAGCTTTAGCGCCTCCTCCACTTCGTCGATGCGCCGGATGTCGGCGTCGATCAGCACCGCCCCGCCGCCCGCGCCTTTGACGATCGAGAAGTTGGTGGCGCCTTCCGGGCCGATAATGACAAAGGCGGATTTGCCGACTTGGTGGATGGTGGATTCCATGACCTTGGGGGATATCCGATAGAGGGTTTGGTTGCAAGATTGCGCTCCGCGCAAATTACCTCAAAGGTTAATTTGTTTCCTGTGAACTGGGCGATTGTACTCAGGCGCGGACCCCCGCCTCTGTCCTCCCCGCATTTGCCGGGGAGGATAAAGGAGGGGGCCGATCAAAGTGGCACTCACGTCGCAGCTCATTGACCTAGCGTTGCATCCGATGTTATTCGCCTAGGGAGCATTCGTCGGATAGAAAGGACAGATTCATGATCAAGGAAGGCAGGTTTACTTTGTTGGAAAAGCGCGGCGCGGTGGCGAAGATCACCATCAACCGGCCGGAGAAAAGAAACGCGCTCAGCCGGGACACGATTCGCGAGATTCTGTCGCTTTTCGAAGAGCTGCGGAACGATGATTCCATCGCCGTGGTGTTGACGACGGGGGCGGGGGATGTAGCCTACTGCGCCGGGCGCGATCTTTCCGAGTTTCCAACGGAAGGCGGCAAGAACCGCGGCATGGACCGGCGCGCGGAGCCGCGCGCTTATCACGTCGCCGAGACGATCCGGACGTTTCCGAAGGTGACCATAGCCGTGGTGAACGGTTTTTGTCTCGGCGGCGGCATTACGCTGCTGCTGCCCCACGATCTCGCCATCGCGTCGGACCAGGCGCAATTCGGCCTGCCGGAGATCAAGCGCGGCTTCTTGCCCTATCCGATCATCGCGACCATGTTCAAAACCCTCATTCCGACAAAGCTCGCCTTTGAATTGATCCTCACAGGCGAGAATTGGGACGCCAAGAAATCCATGGACGCCGGTTTGATCAATCGCGTCGTGCCGCACGCGCAGTTGCAGGACGAGGCTTGGAAGTGGGGCGAGCAGATCGGCAAGTTCGACAAGGTGACGCTGAAGTTTTGCAAGATGGCGGCGCATTCCTCCATGGAAGCGGCGAGCGTGCCGATGGCCGCGGAGATTGCCTGGCTCATGCAAGAGGAGCACACCTTGGTCAATCCGCGCGCGTACGCGGGGACGAAGGAGTTTCACAGGTAGGCAATAGATAACCGGGATGCTGAAAACTCTCTCGGAGTCCTTCGACCGGGCTCAGGACGAACGGAGAGCTTTTGACCACAGTGAATGTTTCCCGTTCATGCTGAGCTTGTCGAAGCATTCCAATTGTTTGGTGCAACGCGAAACGCTAGGGTGAAATCAGCGATCGGGAGGTTGGCGTATGAAAACGTTTCCACTGCTAATGAGACTTTTTTTCGCCGCGACATTCTTGACTCTGTCGTCGACGAGTAATTTCGTATCTTCGGCTTCCGCCAAGACTCAGGTTCGCGTCGCCTACAGTTCCATCTCGGGCGCGGGCATTGTGACGTGGCTCGCGGTCGACAAGGGGCTGTTCGCGAAATACGACTTGGATGTCGAACTGATTTACGTCGCCGGCTCCCAGGCCATGCAATCATTGCTCAGCGGCACGACGCCCATCGGCATTCAGGGCATCGAACCGGTCTTTCGCGTGAACGCCCACGGAAGCGACACGGTGATGATCCTCGGTATCGTGACGAAGCCGCCCTTTTCGATCATCGTGCGACCCGAGATCAAGGACTATCGCGAGCTCAAGGGCAAGCCCATGGGCATCACGCGTTACGGCTCGTCAACAGACATGCTGCTCCGGCTTACCTTGGAGAAGTGGGGCTTCAAGCCCGAGACCGACGTCCCTATTTTGCAGATGGGCGGCGTGCCGCCCATCTTGGCCGGCATGGAATCGCGCAAGATCTTTGGCGGTCCGTTGTCTTTGCCCACGCTTGCGCGGGCAAAAAAAGAAGGCTATCGCGAACTGGCTGATGTGGCCGATTTGGTGCCCGAATATCAGGTCGCCGGAGTGGTGACGCGGCGCGCGTTCATCAAGCAGAACCCCGACATCGTGCGGGGCTTTGTCAAGGCGATCGCGGAAGCGATGGTATTATATGGCAGGGATCCGGAATCCGTGAGGAAGGTAATGAAGGAGCGGCTCAAGATCGACGATCCGCTCGTTATCGACGAAACTCAAAGGGACTATTCGCGCTATATGCCCAAGATTCCCTACCCGAGCCGCGCGGGCATCGCCGTGATCAAGACATTTTTGGATAAGAACGAGCCGGCGGTGCGGCCGCTGTCCATCGACGATCAAATTGATAATCAGATCGTGCGAGAGCTCGAGCAGAGTGGATTTTTCAGCGCTTTACAGCGCGCGAAGTGAGAGGGAGGGAATTCGGGTGATGGAGTGTTGGAATGGCGGAGTGATGGGTATCGGCGGAAAAGCGCATCCACCCATCCTATAAATACTTCGTTTGACGAGTGGTATCGAAGATCGCTTCTTCCTCCCTCGCCCACAAGTTGGAAGAGAGCCTGTCTAACTAAAGACACTCGTGATAGCCATCCCGGACGTGGGACTGAGTTAGTCGTGTCGTGCTTAGCTTAGTGTTCTTCGGCGCGCCGGACGTACGAGCCCAAAGACGACAGGCAACGCCTTGGAGGCGTTGCTCTTGATGTACACCCATAAGTCATGATACATATACCCATATGAAAACAACCATAGAGATATCCGATTCTCTCTTGGATGAAGCGAAAAAACTAGCAGCGAAGGAGGGGACGACTGTTCGTGCTTTCGTCGAACAGGGCCTAAGGCGGATCGTCGCCGAACGAAAGAAACGCCGAGGAGCTTTTCGGCTCCGCAACGCGACGTTCAAGGGCAATGGGCTCCAGCCGGGTGTACAAGATGCAACTTGGGAGCGAATCCGTGAGTCCATCTACCAAGGAAGAGGCGGATGATTGCGGTTGACACCAACATCCTGGTGTATGCTCATCGTGAGGAGTCACCCTGGCACGATGCGGCGCTTATGAGAATTACCGAGCTTGCTGAGGGGCGCTCTCCGTGGGCGATTCCTTGGCCGTGCATTCACGAATTTTTAGCAATTGTAACGCATCCGCGCATCTATTCGCCGCCGACACCGCTGGCCAATGCCATCGATCAGACCGAAGCTTGGCTAGAATCGCCTAGCTTGGTGCTCTTAGCGGAGACTGAAGGCTATTGGCTGGAGCTTCGCTCCACGTTGGAGCAAGGGCGAATCAGCGGACCGCAAGTTCATGATGCTCGCGTTGCGGCGATCTGCCAAGATCACGGCGTACGAGAGTTGTGGACGGCGGATCGCGATTTCGGCCGTTTTCCGACCCTCAACGTCGTTAATCCGCTCATGGGGTGACTTCGCTTTTTTACATTGAGAAGTGTTAGTTTCCCACCGGCGCGAATAAGTCGCTCAGCGCCGGGCGGCTGGGGATGTAGCCCTGCTCGTTGGCGTACTGAACGAATTTTTCCAACACCACTTGATTCTCCGGCGTGAGTCCGTGGCCCCAGGGATTTTTGCCGAATAATTCTTCCTCTTCTTCGAGAATCAACACCGCGGACGGAAACGCCGAGCGCTTGGCGTAGTCGTAGGACTTCCGGCAAAGTTCTTCCGCTTTGGTGAACGCATTCAATAGGCTCGATACCAGCCAGGGGTTCTCGTCGAAGAGCGACTGGCGCACGACCAGCGTGTGGGTGATCGGAAAGATTTTTGTCTTGCGAAAATATTCGTTGACCGTGGCTCTTGCGTCTTGGAACACGCGTCGGATGCGCGGGTCATTGGCGCGAAACGACGGGACGATGTTGGGCGGAATGAGCGCGTCGATCTCACCACGCAGCAGGAGCGCTTCAGTCGGCTCGTTCACGACCGTAAGCCTGACATGCTCCGGTATCCGGTATCCGGCAGCTTCCGGCGCCGACGTGAACCACTCGCATTCCTCAGGGCGCACGCCGTGGTATTCCTGTAGAATTCCTCTGGCCCAAAGGCCAACGGTGAGGCGGTACTCATCCATGCCAATCTTTTTGCCTTTGAGATCTTCCGGGCGTTCGATGCCGGAAGCGGCGGAACAGAAGATGTACGGATGGATCTGCATGCGCAGGGGAAAAATCGGCAGCGCGATCACGGGCTCGTTCCGGCAGCGCGCCATCATGTACCAGGAAAGCGACATCTCGGCGATATCGAATTCCTCGTACACCGGCCGCAGGCAGGCTTCGCCGGTCTCAGCACGGCGTGGCTGGAGCTTGACTCCTTCCGCCGTGACCTCGCCGTTCAGGAGAGGACGCGTGCGGTGATAGTCGGCGAGCAGCAGGGTTAATTCTAACTCGTGGGCCATCGTGGACGCCTCCTCAAATCGTAGCTAAGTTGCACTTGACGGGTTGTTTTGTCCGTCTCGGGTTTCGTGTCTCGGGTCTCGGGTTGGGAAGGGAAACTCTAGATGCGAGACTCAAGACTCGAGACATCTTTCATCGTCCCTGTCCGCCGGCCTTTAACAAGAACTGCCGCGTGAAAAATTTGTCGGGTCCGCCGAGCTTTTTCGCTTCCGCTTCGATGCGCGTCGCGGCAATCAGCGCCTCAATATCATCTTTGGAGATCGCGGTCGAATAGACGCCGGCAAACTGATTGATCACTTTGCGCACCGTCGCCGGATCACCGAAGTTGTTTCGTTTGATCACTGCATCCGCGACTTTGTCCGGATTCTTTTTGAGAAAATCCAGCCCGCGGTTGATGGCACGCAGTGTCGCGACGATCCCTTCCGGATCATTCTCCAGCTTTTGTTTGCCCGTCGCGATCACGACGAATGGAAATCCGGGCATGAGGCTGCCGATGTCGAAAAGCGACGGAAACCCCTTCTTTTCAAGCTCCAACCTCTCCAGAAAAGAAAACGGCGAAGCCTGAATCTTGCCGGTTTCCAACGCTTGCGCGCGCGCCGGGCTGTTGCCGACGCCGTAAAGAATCTTGTAGTCACGGTCGCGCACCAATCCCTTTTTTGCTAATCCCTCCACCGCCGCGAATTCGGCGATGCCGCCGGGACCGGTGACGCCGACGACTTTGCCTTTGAGATCGTTGGCGCTGCTCGTTCCTTTGGCGCCGACCAGCGTGTAGTCCATATAGGGCTGGATGCCGCTGATGATCAGCATTGGCGCGTTTTGCGCGATGGCGCGAACGGCCGCGACGCCTGCGACCAGCGTGTAATCGACGCCGCCGCCCACGAGCGCCGCCATCGCCGTCGGGCCGCCGCGGATGAGAACGACCTTCACATCCAAACCTTCGGCGGCAAAAAAGCCGAAATCCTGCGCTACCACGAGCGGCAGCGTGCCGCTCAACGTCGGCGTGTTGGATGCAAAATTGACGGTTTTGGCGGAAGCGAGAGGCGTCAGAGTAAAGAGGAGCGCAATAAGGACGAGCGAGAGGCGTATCATGATTTTGCTGCATATCCTTGAAAGTCTCAGAGGTCAAGCCGAACAAAATTCATCGATATCGAGTTGACGGTCTAATTTGCGTTCGGTTAGGATTATCGCCATTGTGGTAGCGAATACAGCATCGGTACGAAGGCCTGAAGTTATCGTCGATTTTGTCGTCGATGAAGGAATGGTCAGCATTTGCCTGAAGAATATCGGCGACAGCAGCGCGTACCGCGTGCGGACTATTTTTGGCAAGCCCTTTTATGGTTTGGGCGGCGAGAAATGCATTTCCCGCATGAAAGTGTTCAGAGAGGTCGCTTTTATGCCGCCGCAAAAGGAATTTCGCCAGTACATCGATGTCCTGGCAAGTTATGCAAAAAGAAGAGAGCCGATGCGAATCAAGGCCACGGTTTCCTATCGTGATCGGGAGGGGAACCGGTACGAAGACACGATGGCGCACGATCTGCGAATCTATCTCGAGTTGGGCCAGGCAAGATTGGTAAGACAAAAAATCGGGGGTGATCATGGCGAGTTCCAATCGTAACGATCCCTACAAAAAGTTTAATTTTTTGGTCGAGATTGACGGTGTCCAGGTTGCCGGTTTTTCGGAATGTTCAGGGCTGTCGACCGAAACTGATGTGATCGAATATCGCGAAGGGAACGAGCGCGGCGGAGTTCGCAAGCTGCCTGGTTTGACGAAATACACCAATATCGTGCTCAAACGCGGCTTTTCCAGAAGCCGGGAGCTGTGGAATTGGCGCAAAGTCGTTATCGACGGCGGCGTGGAGCGTAGATCGGGAGCTATCATTTTACTAGGCGAAAACCATGCGCCGGTTGCGCGCTTTCAGTTCCGCGAGGGCTGGCCGGCAAAATGGGAAGGACCAAGCCTCAACGCAAAATCCAGTGAGATTGCGATAGAAACTTTAGAGATCGCTCATGAAGGTTTGGAAGTGGAAGTTGAATAATCAGTCGCCGGAATCGTTTCTTTCGGATCACAATCCAAGTGTGCTCTCGGCAAACAGCTCTTCGACTTTGGGTTTTTTCGTGATCAATCCCTGCTCATGCGAAAAGTCGATCAAAGTGTCGAGCATCTTGCGGTTGCCTTTGACGCCGTAGGGATACGGGTCGTTGCCGAACATTTCTTGCGTCATGGCCAGATACTCTTTGCCGAAAAATAGCGCCGACGGAATGCTATCGGCCAATCTGGCGTTGAAATCCGCCTTGGCCTTGACGAACGCCGTATAAAGATTAAATGCCACCCATGGGTATTTCTTGTAGATGTCGCCGCGAATCGTGTAGGCGTGGTTGACGGGCAGAAAACCCCATTTCTGAAAAAATCGCCTGCCTTCCGCCAAGCGATCGAAGAAGAGCAATTTCACCTTGCTCCAATCGCCGCCGGCTCCGGGAATACGGTGCGAGCGCCCAATGACATTGGGCATGTTTTTCCATGGGCTGTTGATTGCCGCGGCGTCCAACTCGTTGTTCACCAGCATCGACGCCATGCTTTTGTCGGCCGGAATTCTCTGGAAGGAAATCCCCTGCGGCGGTGTGAAGCCGGTGGCGCCGCCGTGGCTCAATTCTTCGGTGCGCTCCATGTACCAATGGACTTTATACTGCGACACGCCGAAGTCATGCTCGAGAATGCCGCGTTGCCAGAGCGCAGCGGTTTGCTGATATTCACCGACGCCGAGGCGCTTGCCGGCGAGATCCTCCGGTTTCCTGATGCCCGAATCGGTATGGTATGAAAGCTCGGTATGAAAAAGCCGCCTGCTCGGAAAGACCGGCAAGGCGATCAGATCGAAGCCGCGTTCGCGCGCGATCAAATAGGACGACATCGACATCTCGCCGACTTCGAACTCCCGGAACTTCAGCTGGCGCCAGAAGGTTTCCGACGGGTGTGAATAGGTCGGGACGATCTCGATGCCTTCGGGTTGAACGGCGCCTTTCATCAACGGCTCGACTCTCTCGTTGAACGCGGAAATGAAACTCAGTCGAAGTTTGGGCATCTTGTTCTCCTCGCTTGCGTGGCCTGTCAATCACTTCGATGCATGGCGGTCTGGTGAGCTCGCGCACTATGTGAAATCCCCCTTGATCCCCCTTTGCCAAAGGGGGAATTATCCTCGGCGAGGTATTTCCCCTCTTTGAAAAAGAGGGGTCAGGGGAGATTTCGGACGAGTGCGATCAAAACACATAGTTAGAAATCCAGTGTCTCTTTCGCGAACAACTCGTCGATTGTCATCTTGCGCGGCGTGAGTCCCTGCTCGTGCGAAAAATCAATCAGGGTTTCCAACATCGCCTGGTTGGCTTTAATGCCGTACGGAAACGGATCGTC
>CAMLCX010000135.1 GCA_946478635.1 uncultured Pseudomonadota bacterium | reverse complement strand
TTGTCGCCAGCGTTAAGAAGATCAAAGAAAAACCGGAGGAGATTAAGCGCGTGATCAAGGCGGGAATCAAGGCGACTCGCTATATCCGTCAGAACCGAGACGGCCCGATTCAACTCATGATCGATTGGAGTAAATCCGATAAAGAGATGGCGACAGCCGGCTATGAAAGCGTTTTGAAGCTTTTCAACGATGACGGAAGCGTGCCCGAAAAAGGCCTGCTCCTGGTGATCGATGAGCTTAAAAAGCTTGCCAAGGTGGAGCGCGAGATTTCTCCGAGCGAAGTCGCGGATCTGTCGATCTTGAAAGAAGCGCAGAAGGAGCTTGGAATTACGGCGAGGTAACGATCAGACAAATGTGAAGCAATGTAACAGAGGAGGATCTTGAAATGAATTTTTATGATCACCCGCAAACGTTGCTCGTAGATTTTCAATGCGGCTCCCGGAAAAGTTTCCGTCAGAGCGACGGAGCGCTGTCGTTTTGGCAGCGAAGCCGTTATTTTTTTGGTAAATCTCTGGCGCTGTCCTTGGCGTTATTTGTGTTGAGCAGCGCCGAGGTCTTCGCTGTTGAAGCCCTCAAGCTCGGCTACGCGGCTCTCACGGCAGGTCAGGTGGCTCCCTGGATGGCAAAGGAGGCCGGGTACTTCTCAAAGTACGGCATCGAAGCGGAACTCATCTATATTCCCGCAGTCGCGGCTACGCAGGCGCTGATCGCAGGCGAGATTCAACTGGCCCAAGTGACCGGGGTTTCAACTTCCGGGGCGATCCTAGCAGGGGCGGACGTGAGAATCATAGCCAGCGTGCAGGACCGGCTCGCCGGCTCGATCTACGCCCGTCCGGAAATCAAAACGCCGGAGGACCTCAAAGGGAAAAAACTTGGAATATCAAGATTCGGCGCGGTGAGCGAAACCGGGGCGGCGTTGTTTCTGGCGCGCTTCGGCCTCAAGCGCGGCACCGATGTGGCGATCATCCAGTTGGGCGGCCTGCCGGAAATCATCACGGCGATGGAAAGAGGGGCCGTCGATGCAGGATTTGCCAATCCCCCGCAAACGAGTCGGGCCCGACGCCTCGGCATGAGAGAACTCTTTGATCTGAACGCGCTCGGCGTGGAGCTACAGCAGACCTGCGTGACGGTTACGACCAAATACTTGCGCGAGCGGCGGCCGGTTGTAAGGTCTTTTCTCCAGGCCTACATGGAGGGCCTGCACCGGTTCATGACGGACCGGGATTATTCCATTCAGGTGCTGAAAAAGTATTTGCGGGTGGACGACAAAGAGCTTTTGGATGATGCCTATTCCTTTTACTCGCAAAGACTGCAAAAAATCCCGATGCCCACTCTCAAGGGGATAAAATTTATTTTGGACGAAATGGCCGAAAAACAGCCGCGGGCAAAGAATGTGGCGCCGGAGAGTTTCGTTGATATATCATTGCTTCAAGAAATTGAACAAAGCGGGTTTTCCAAGCAACTTTGGAAAAACTAGCTGGGACAAGTGGTGTTGGTTTGTTTTGGGATCACTGGCAAGGCAACGTCGGCGTAGCCTTCTTGCGAATTAATGCCGGGAATCTCCGCAGCTCGCGAAGAAGAACTAGCCGCAATCAAACAATTCAGCGAGAAAGGGCGCAAAGATCGCAATGTAGGAGCGCGGCTGCTGCGACCCTCGGCGCGCTTGCGCGGCGTCCCTAATTGAGGCAATGAGCTAACGGTGAGACTAAGTTCAAAGTGGAAGATAAGAACGAGCGGATTCTTAATTGCGCTCGTAGTTATATCGTGCTCGAACACCCTGTTCGCCGAAGACATTATCGTCTCCTATGCTTCGCTCGGGGCGGCGTACATGGACCATGTCGTCGCCATCGAGAAAGGTTACGCCGTGGAGGAAGGGCTCAACATCAAGATTCTTCGGTCCGGCGGAGGCTCAGCGACCCAGACTTTATTATCAGGACAAATTCACTTCAGCTCATCGGCCGGATCGGCGCTGAGCGCCGCGCTGCGCGGTGGTCCGGTCAAGATTATTTACACCAATCAATCTCGGCCCACATACAAATTACTTTCGAACAAACCCGAGATCAAAACGCTCCAGGACCTGATCGGCAAAACAATCGCGATCAACACCTTCGGCGACACCGGGCATTTGGCCACGTTGCTGCTGCTGAAGAAATACCGGATGGATCCAAAGTCGTTTCTGTTCATTGCCGTGCGCAGCGAGGCGCGATTCCCCGCGTTCCTTTCCGGCGCCGTCGATGCCGCTCCGCTGTCGCCGAGAGATATCGCGCAGATCGGGCAGATGCGCGTGAATACTATCGCTGACATCAGCAAGGAAATCCAGCTGGTTTGGAACGGCGTGGCTGTGTCAAACAGATTGCTCGGCGACAATCCGGCGCTGGTCGAGCGTTTTCTCCGTGCATTGGCGAAGGGGCGGGAATTTGCGCGACGTTATAAGGAGCCGACCATCGCGATGGTGTCGAAGTACACGCCTTTTTCGCCTGAAGCTCTTTTGGTCGACTATGAAACTGCTTTGATCAGCATGACCGACGAAGGCACGGTGTCGGACGATGTGCTGAAAGAAGAAGTGTTGACCCGCGCCGAGTTGATCAAATCCCCCAACGTTCCCGATCCGGCCAAGCTCTACGATTACAGCATCATCAAAAAAGTCTACGCTGAGCTTAAAAAAAGCTGGAAGCCAAAGTTGTAACGTCACAGTGCTTCGATGTAATAGATGGGCAATCGTCACTGATGGACTCGCTTAACCCATAGGAGGGATGACGTGCCTAAAAAAATCCGTGAGTTCATGACGCACCGGGAGCCGCCGGAGCATATCTGGATGGAGCGGGAGGAAAGCGCGGTCATCGGCACGGCGCGCATGGGGCAAAGAATGGTGCCGAAGATTCGCCCGTTCGATTTGCTCAGAAGCGCGCCGCTGTCCGGCAACCGCGCGCGCGTGACGATATTCGAGGGCGACAGCTTGCGCATCGCGACGGAGCATATCGTTGGCTGCGAGGCACAGCTCACCCGCGCTGCCGATCACGATTTGTTGTATTTGCAATTCTGCGGGCGCTCGAAGATCGAAAGCGAGAGCGGTGTGATTGAAGTCGAACCGGGAGAGATCGTGCTTATGCCAGCGGCGATTTCCCATCGGACGATCGGCTCGGACCAATGCTTGCGCGTCCGCGTGGCCACGCAGGAGTTGGTCGCCGAAGGCGTTGATCCAGAGAAGGCGACGATGCAACGGCAATTTACTGTTCGTCCTTCCGATCCGTTCGGAGCCGCAAACGGAGGAAAGGCCGAGTCCAACGGCCAAGGGCCGGTGTTGGAGCATATCGGCTTCTGGGACCCGCAGTCGGATCTTTGGGTCGAGCGCGATGTTGCGGCGCTCATCGGCTGCAAGCGGGAAGGCGGCCGGATCGCGCGGAAATTGAGCGCGTTTAATTATTTTACCGGGATGACCGGCAAAGGCGGCGCGCGCGCTCCGATACTTTACAATGGCAAGGAGTTTCGCGTCGACGTCTACAATCTCGAAGAGGAACAAAACGGATTTCACCGCGGCTGCGACGAAGACGAAATTTGGTTTCAGTTCCGCGGCCACTCGTTGAACCACACCGAATGGGGCGCGCTGGATCTGGACCCGGGGCAGATGACCTACATTCCCCGCGGCGTCGCCCATCGGATCACTGGCAGCCCGGGTTTCTTGCGCATGGTGCTTTACAGCCGCAAGCTGGTTCATCCCAAGGCATTCAATAATATTTCTGAACGCGAGACGCGCTTCGACGTGCAGTAGAGTTTCTTGTCGCCCCGGTGATGTGAAAAGCGTATTCGCCACGAACGCGCGCAGTAGGAAAAGATTTAGCCGCAAAGAACGCAAGGGTCGCAAAAATTCGACGGGCGGGTTTGAGTTTGAGATTCGCCCATTACTGTGCCTTTCGTGATCTTCACACTAGCGAGTGGCTTCAAAGGCAGGTTCGGTGGAAACGTGATAGCGATTTTTCTAGCAGTTCTTTTCACCGCTGTATTTCCGGCTAAAGCTGACGCCCAGACGAATTGGCAGAGCGAGTGGGAAAAAACACTTGCGGCGGCCAAGATAGAGGGTAAGGCGGTGGTCGGTATTCCGCCGAGCACCGAGCTGAGGAAGGAACTCGAGGCCGCGTTCAAGGCGAAGTTCGGCTTCGAGTTGGAGCTCTTTCCCGCCACCGGGCCGCAGATCGCCAACCGTGTGGTGACCGAAGGCAAAGCGGGCGTGCGCTATTTCGACACGTTTATTTTCGGTTCGTGCACCGGCGTGCCGCTGATCAAAACAGGCCTGTTCGATCAGGCCGAACCTTATTTCATACTTCCCGAAGTTAAAGAGCCAAAGAACTGGTGGGGCGGGCACGTCTTTATGGACAATGTCAGCAACACGCGACTGTTCTATTCCTTCATCGCCACCAAGAGCACGGAAGGGTTCTGGCACAACACGACGCTCGCGAAGGCTGAAGAGTTGCGTTCTCTCGATGATTATCTCAACCCCAAGTGGAAGAGCAGGATCGGCCTCAGCGATCCGCGCGTGGCCGGATCAGGATTGTCAGTATGGTCTTATCTTTGGAGCGTGAAAGGCGAAGATTATCTTCAAAAGCTCGTCCACCAGGATCTCTTCGTCACGCAAAACCTGCGGCAGCTTGCCGAAGCGCTGGCCAGGGGCAAGGTCGCGCTGACCCTCGGCATCGGCACGGCGCAAACCGAGCCGTTCGTCAAAGCCGGCCTGCCGCTCAAGAGCCTGCCCGAACCGCGCGAAGGAACGCCATCGAGTAACGGCTACGGTAGTCTGGCGATACTCAAGAACCCGCCGCATCCCAACGCAACGAAGATTTTCGTAAATTGGCTGCTCAGCAAGGAAGGCCAGGAGATCTACAGCCGGGCGCTCTTGCACGGCACTCGGCGCTTGGACGTGGACACGAAGTGGATGGCCAAAGAGGGCGTGGAAGCGTCCAAGGATCATCTCAGTCTCAAAGACAACGAACGGCTGCGCAATTACCTGGAAGACAAATGCGTCGAAGTCCGGCTCAAATCGCAGAAGTTTGCGCAGACGGTGCTACCTTAGTTAGGACTGTTCAAGCCGTTCAAACCGACGGAGAAGATTAGAACGTGCATAACAGAACTGTAGGGGCACGGCGTGCCGTGCCCTGACCGCCTGACATGACAGAGTGAGCGCATGGCAAGTATTCCATACCAGGACTTTCGCGGCTTCATTGAAGAAGCTAAAAAAATCAGCGAGTGGCGCGCTATCGAGGGCGCCGACTGGGACGGCGAAATTGGCGCGCTGATCGAAGCGACCGCCGAGCTGGATGCTCGCCCCATGCTCCTGTTCGACAAGATCAAGGACTATCCCGCCGGGTTTCGGCTGGTCAGCTTGACCTTCGCCAACTACAAGCGCACCGCACTCGCATTCGGCATCTCACCCGAGAAAAGTAAACTTGAGCTAGTGCGCTTGCTCGCGCGCAAAATGAAATCCGGCAAGACGATCGCGCCGGAGGAAGTGAAAACCGCGCCGCTCATGGAGAATGTGCTGCAGGGCGCCGATGTCGATCTTTTCAAGTTTCCCGCGCCGCGTTTTCACGAGAGCGACGGCGGCCGTTACATTGGCACCGGCAATTGTCTGATCAACGCCGATCCCGAGAGTGGCTTCATCAATGCCGGCACCTATCGCATGCAACTGCACGAGCGCAATCTGCTCGGTCTATGGATGAGTCCGGGCCAGCACGGGCGGATGATTTGCGCCAAATACTGGGAGCAAAGCAAAAGCTGCCCCGTCGTCGTCGCGTTCAGCGCCGATCCGGTGCTTTTCACATTGGCGCACACCAAAGTCGCCTGGGGAAATTCCGAATTAAGTTACGCCGGCGGGATCATGGGCCGGCCGCTGCAAGTTATCCGGGGACCCTTAACCGGACTGCCTATTCCCGCGGGTGCCGAGATCGCCATCGAAGGCGAAGCGCCGCCGCCGGGAATCGAGTCGCGCGCGGAAGGGCCGTTCGGCGAATGGCCCGGCTACTATTCCGGCGGCACTCTCGGCACCGGCGAGCCTCAGCCGGTGATCCGAGTCAAAGCGATTTACCACCGCGACGATCCGATCCTTGAAGAAGAAGCGCCGCTTTGGACCGGCGCGATGAAGATCGATGGCAATCCCACCGCGGGTATTCTCTGGGATCAGTTGGAGGCTGCCGGGATTCAAAACGTCGTCGGTGTTTACAATCATTCGCCCTATTTTACGGTGGTCGCGATCCAGCAAAAATATGCCGGACACGCCAAGCAAGCCGGCCTCGCCACAGTCAGTTGCGCCGCCGCCGCGCGCAATGGTCGCTATGTTGTCATCGTCGATGAGGATATCGATCCGACGAATTTGAAAGAAGTCCTGTGGGCGATGATGACGCGGGTCGATCCGCCGGCCAACATCGACATCCTCGACGGTTGCTGGAGCACGCCGCTCGATCCGCGCATGCCGCCGGATAAGCGGGATTCCAAAGATCACACCAACGGGCGAGCGATTTTCTACGCCGTCCGGCCGTACGAATGGAAAGATAAGTTTCCCAAGGTCAGCCGCTCGAGCCGCGAACTGCGCGAGCGCGTGATCGCGAAATTCCGAAGCATTATTCCATTTCCGGGAGCGTGATCGTTGAAAGGAAGCGGTCGATGAAGCGAACTCCATTGAAGCACGGCTTAATACTCCTCATTGGCGGGATCGTGGCGACTCCGCTGTTTGCAGCGGAATCCGAGTGGGAAAAAACGGTGGCCGCGGCTAAGAAGGAGGGCACGGTCGTCATCGGCATTCCCGCCAGTAGCGAGTTGCGAACGGCGATTAGCACAAAGTTCAAGGAGAAGTTCGGCATCGCGACCGAGCTGCTGCCGGCGCGGGGACCGGAAAACGTGACCCGAATTATCACTGAATTCAACGCCGGCATGCGTTACTTCGATGTCCTCGTCGCAGGCGGAGCGACGCCGCTCTCGCTGGTCGCTGCGGGCGCGGCCGATGATTTTCAACAGTATATGATTCTGCCGGAAGTCAAAGATCCGAAAAACTGGTGGGGCGGGCATATCTGGGAAGATAACGTGAGCGGCAAGCGCCAGGTCTACGCATTTCTTTGCTATACGAGCGAGACCTGGTGGCAAAACAGCAGCCAAGTGGAGGCGAATGAGGCGCGCTCCTTCGACGACTTGCTCAATCCCAAATGGAAAGGGCGGATCGGCTTGCTCGACCCGCGCAACCCCGGCTCGGGACAAAACACCTGGTCTTTTCTTTGGAAAATCAAAGGCGAAGAATTTCTCACCAAACTGGCGCAGCAAGATCTGCTCGTCAATCAGAATTTGCGCCAGCTCGCCGATTCGCTGGCGAAGGGCAAGCTGGCGTTCACCATAGGCGTCAGTTACTACACGTTCGGTCCCTTCATCAAGGCCGGACTGCCCGTGGGACCGGTTTCCAGAATCAAAGAGGGCGCCCACGCCAATAACGGCAGCGGCGTTGTGGCCGTGGTAAAAAATCCGCCGCATCCGAACGCGGCCAAAGTTTTTGTCAACTGGCTGCTTGGCAAAGAAGGTCAGGAGACCTACGGCAAGGCGATGACTCAAGGCACGCGCCGGGTCGATGTGAGCACGGAATGGCTGAAGGAATTCGGCATCCAGGGCTGTAAGGATGTGATGACCGTGGAGGATTATCTCCGGCTAGAAACCCACCTGGAGTCTTCGGTTAGAAAGGTCAGAAGCCCGGCGACCGCGCTGGCAAACAAGCTGCTTAAATAAAGAGGCGCGAGGCATGAGGCTTGAGGCGTGAGCCCGGAGAATATCCAGAAATTCTAAATTTACTCGCGCCTGGCGCTTCTCGCCTCATGCCTTTTCTTATGTCTTAAAATTCGGATAACCCGCCTTGGCGGCTTTGGCTTTGTAGTCGGCGACTAATTCCTCGCGCGGTCTTTCCTGCACCCAGACTGCTTCGGTGAAACTCCACAGCGTAAACGGATGAGCGCCGAGAGCGTAGAGCTTGCCGTAGTCTTTGGTTGCGAGCGCTTCCCGTTCCTCCGGCTCCAGTTTTAGGCTCTGAGTGTTCTCCCACTTCTGGACGAATTCCCGGGGATGCGCTTTGTATTCTCTTTCCGCCTTTTCGTCCATGTTGACGAGGTGAATGAGTTTGTTCATCAGGTATTTGCTCATAGAAACTCCCAAATTCGAAACCAAATGCCTAGCCAGCAGCGCGTCTACGGCGATGCGGAGTTGTTCTTGCCGTTAGTTGACGAGTGGATTTGGACACTTGAAGTAATGATCGGAGCGCGTCGTTCACGGCAGCCGAACCGCGAAACGCCCTAGCGATGTCCGGTTCGAGCACGATTACGTTTGCGCCCTCTTTCATAAGCCGCTGGAAATACTTTCCGCGAACGGCCTTCGAGTAGTCAAAGGTATACTCGTCACGGATCTGGTCTTCTTTGGTCTTCCTACGCTTCATGACGTTTTCTTTCTTTTGTTGTAGCGCGCCTTGCGCTGATGATTCTCACGACGTCCCGAACTTCAGTATAACTTATTACGAGTAGCCGTTCACGAGAAGAATAGCCCAACGTGAGGAAACCTCTCTTCACCACGAGAATGGTCAGGGTCCTCAAATGTGGCGGATAGCGGGTCATAGAAGACCGTGACCGCCTCATCGAAGGCCACTTTGTGCTTCTAAATTATTTGTTGCTTTCTTACGATCCCACTCAAAGCGCATCTCGGACGTCGCAACTTGTTGTTTATGTTTTAAACAGCGTCCAAATGCCAATCGCGATGAAGCCAACCCCGGCCACGTACTGCAATGTCTTCTCGCCGACATATTGTGAAATGACCGAGCCGGCGGCGACGCCGATCGCCGATGTGACGATAAGCGCCAACGACGCGCCCAGAAAAACGGTGAGCTTGCTTATATCCTTGTCAGACGCGAACAGCATGGTGGCGAGTTGGGTCTTGTCGCCGAGCTCGGCGATGAAGACCGAAGTGAAAACGGTTGCAAGAATTTTCAGATCCATAGTCGCTCGCGATTTAAGCTTGCTCGTCCCAACTGAAAAATGGGATCGCGAGGAAACCCGCGCCCAAGCCCTCCGCGTAGGACGGTTTTGCGGAATTCGCCACGCCCATCATCATGAGAAAATTCAAATAGCCGCTCTGTCAAAGAGGAAGTTCAAACGCGCGATTACATACACGACAGCCGACGCCCATACCGCTTTCGTACCGCCGGTGATGACGTAGCTTCTCTTCCTGCCAATCTCCTCCCACAGTTTCTCGATATAGCCGGTGATATCAGGCGCAGACGCAAAGTGTTGTCTCGAGAAATCGGCCAGCAGCGCTTTGACCTCGTCGATTCGTGCCTGCTTTTTCGCATCATTCATATGTCACTCTCTTCCTTTGGCCGAACGATTCAGGCCACGGGTAGGAATTGTGTGGACTTAGATCGGCACGCTTTTCTGTAGATCAGAAAAAAGGTTTCTGATCCCATCTTTCTAAACCTGTTGATCCCAACTGAAGAACGGTATCGCTGGAAAGCCCGCATCCAAGCCTTCCGCGTAGGAAGGCTTGGATGCGTTCGCCACGCCCATCATCATGAGAAAATTCAAATAGCCGCTCGTCATATTGCCGGACTGGATCATTTTCTCCGGCGTGCAGCCTTCGGCGGCGCCGTCGATGTCGCCGTTGACGATCCAGCCGACGGCGGCGGCGTCGAAGTTCGGATCGGTGAGGTGTCGTTCAAACTGTTTGGGCCCGCCGACTTCGAGCGACAAGTGGCCGCTGACGAGCACGCCGATGCGTTTGTTGGTCGGCAGACTGTCGATGGCGGCGCGGATCGCCTTGCCGACTTCGAAGTAGCGCTTCGGTCGGGGCATCGGCGGGGCGATGCAATTGGTCAGGATCGGCACGACCGGAATATCCATTTCCGGCCTAACGAACATCATCGGCACAATGATCGAGTGATCAATGGTCAGTTCGTTGGAGTAGGAGAAGTCGACGCCGCGGTCGAAGGCGCCTTCCATGATCGCGTCGGAAACCTCGACATCGCCCGGCAGTTTGCATTTCGGCAAGTCGAACTCGCGCATCTCGTCGTAGAACGTGCCGTCGTACTGATCCATTTTCCCGATCATGAAGGCCGGCATATTATCCATGAAAAATTGATGCAGGTGATCGTTGCCGATGCAGACAAGCACGTCGGGCTTCGCATCGGCGAGCTTCTGCCGCATCATGGCGATTCTTTCTTTGACTTTCGCCGCGCCGGGCGGCTGCTGCGGCTGTTTGAAGAGCCGCGGCATGAACGGATTGTGCGTTATGCCGATGATCGAAACGATCTGGGCCATGGGTTAACCTCCGAACAGTCGTTGTTTAGGTTTCTATCATGGTCAGTTTGACTGTGTAAATGACAAGCATCTCGATGCGCCGGTTGTCATCTTGAGGAGGGATTTCAACCATCCCCGAAAGGGACATTAATCTTGCGTCGGATCAAGAATCAGCTTGCCGGCGATCTGATTTTGTTCGACGATGCGGTGGGCTTCGGCGGTGTCGCGCAACGGCATGATACGATTGATGATGGCTCGGATTTTTCCTTGACGGGCGGCGTCGAGGGCTTTTTCGACGTCCGGCAGGCTGGTTCCGGACGCGCCGATAATGCGCAGCCGGCGCATGTAGAGGCGCTTGGCGTCGAGCGTCACC
>CAMLCX010000134.1 GCA_946478635.1 uncultured Pseudomonadota bacterium | reverse complement strand
CATGCCCGGCGCCCCATGACAATGTTGGACCAGGTATTTTGTGCCGCCCAAACCAGCAGGCCAATTAGCGCAGGGCTGGTCAACCTTCGCAGTCCGTATCAGAGTATCCGTCGTGCGGGACGCTACAAGAGAGAAAATTTGCTGGTCAAGAAATTCACGTCCTTTGGCAATTGAAAAAACGCTGGCCGCCAGACCATGACCGGCGCCAAGATAGGTGCTTGATCCGCCATACAATTCCTGAATCCAGACGTAGCAGTCATACTCGTTATTCTTCTTCAGGTCGCCCACGAGCTGTCGAACGCTTTGCAAATAGACGTTTTTCCAGCGTTCATCTTCGGTGAATTCATACATGAACAACGCGGCCAGCATTGTTCCCGGGGCACCCCACATGAACTCTCTCGTTGGATTGTCTACGTTTGCCTCCACGGCTCGATAAATCTCGTCAGCAAGAGCTTGGGTCGGGAACAGACGAATCTTATTTAGATAATCCAAAGCCCAGATGACCCCGGCTGCGCCAAAATAGAGCATTTTGAGGGGTTCGGTTAGATTGTCTTTAAATCGGTCGAGGGGATGGATGGGCCAAAGCTTGTGCGGATCGAAACGAGAGTAAGTATCTCGGACGATCCGATCGATCGCCGCAACCACCCGTTTTTCGTCCCACTGTGCCTCGATGAGCGGTTCGTGTCTTGCCGTTTCGTACATGGGAAACATTAGCTATCAGCTAGTAGCCATGCGGAGAAGGGCTTCGAATTTTGACGACGACACGACGGCCATCGTCAAGCTGGATTCCATGCGTACTGCCGATACTCGCGCGATAGAAAAAATAGCCGCGAATACCGCTGCCGAGATGGGCTCGGCAAAACTCGGCAACGAATGCGGCAATCTCCTCCGCGTTGTCGGTGCCAAAGCAGTCCAGCTCGACAAATGGAGAGTTCCAAGTTTGGATTTCCGTTCGGATCGTTTCAACCGGGTCGCGGACGGTCCGTATCATGTTGCACTCGGCCTGTTAGTACGCGTTATGGGACTACCGAATTTTTAGAGAGACAAAATTGTTCGCTGTGAAGCCAGCATGAATCGTCGGCATCATGCGGGTCGCGGCGGAGTGATTGCACCGACTTGGAATCTTCTCGCTTGAATGCTTCCTTCAACTTCTCATTCAAGTCCGGGTCACGACCTCCGATGCAAGGAAAGATTCTAACTGCCGAGATAAAAGAAGCCGTGAATCCTCGCGGTTGTCGGGTGATTTTTAAAACGCGGCCGTCGCCACCGCGATCGGTTTCCTCGGTGACCGTGAGCGGCATAAGCAGTCGTCCATTGGGCCGCAAAGAATCGAGCCATATCAAGTGAAGATGCGTAGCGCCGGCGTTCACCAGGATTGCATCACAGGGACCGGAGTCCCTTTCGCAACCGTCGCCCTCGAAAACTTCCACATGCGACAGATAGCTTAAATTACTATGGGCGCGCCGAGCGAGTTCTGAGTCAATCTCGATTGCGGTAACATGCCCTTTGGAGCCGACGACCTCCGCCATAATCGCCGTGTAATAACCGGGCCCACAGCCAATGTGGACTACGTGTTCTCCTAACTGTAGTTGCAATTCGTCGATCAAAAAAGCCAAGAAGCTCGGATAGCCGTTGTTGAGATGACGCTTCCCATCAATAACCACAAGCAGGTTGTGGTACAGGTGTTTCGGATCGGCATCCCTTGTGGTCCAATCAGACTCTGAGTCCGGACTGAATACCTGCCAGGGCCCAGGGCCGAGGAAATGTTCGCGGAGAACTTTGGCGAATGCCCGCACCAGCGCTTCCGACTGAAGATCGGACACCGCGCGTAGCTCTTCAGCATAGTAACGGCGTAATTCATCTAGTTCACTCATTGCCCGCCCTTATCATATATCTGAGAGCCTGGTCCTTCGTTACTCAAAAATCCAATCCTGCACATCACAGACCGGCTGGTAGCCGATTTTCTGGTAAATACTATTGGATGTTGGGTTCGACAGGTCGGTATAGAGGCAGCAAAATTTCTTACCGGATTCCAACGCCCGTTGGGTCAGGGCCGCAACGCAGGAAGTCGCATAGCCACGATTTCGGAGGTGCGCCGGCGTGTACACCAAAGACACAGCGAAGCCGTGAGCAGTCTCACGACTCAAGTCTGCCATCGACACGACCTCCGAGTTCTCCCATACATAAAGCACTTTTTTGGCGATCAGAATAGGAATCTGCGACTGCATGTAGGCGGCTTCGTCCTCGATCTTGCCATCCCGGCAGAATTCGCCGGCCCATCTTACGAGCAGTGATTCGTCCTCCCGCATGGCGGTCCGCAAATAACCAGAACTCAACAGCGGGGAAATTACCGCCGTGCAAGCGTAGAGGCGCTCGCGCATTTTTACCCGCGCTGTCATTCTTGTCTTCGCGCGCCACTTTTCAGCAAAGACTTGCGCGCAGTCTATCGGTCCAAGCACACCGGGCACCGGCGTTCCGTCCGCCAACATGTAGTCGGCGAGAGCGCTTGCTGCTGAATCAGGAATGCGAGCCATTAGAAGACGCCGCGGCGGAATCATCAACGCGGCACCGACAATGTTGTCGCTCTCTTCGACGGTCAAGAAATAGGGCTGAACTCTTGGTTGTTCCGAATTCGATTCGAAAAATCCGGCGATCCCCAAAATTAAATTATTTTCGGCCTCTGCTCTCTCGAGCCAGGGCGTCGCTTTCGTGAGAAATTCCGCGGCCGTGTTGTGCCGGACGACCTGCACAAGCATTCTTTCTAAAGGTTCTCGATGGGCACCGGTTCCACCGGATCGGCCAGTTGGAAATCGAAAACTCTCGAATAAAAATACAACTCGGCTTCCAGGACGCGCTTGATGTTTTCGGCCTTGCGAAAGCCGTGCTGCTCGCCTTCGAAAGCGAGATACGCCACGGGGAGTTTCTTGGCGCGCACGGCTTCGACCATTTTTTCCGCCTGATTGGGCGGGACGACTTTGTCCTCCAAGCCCTGGAAGATAATCATCGGGCAAGACAGGCGATCCGTGAAGTGAATCGGCGAGCGCTCGATGTAAAGATCGCGACGGTCTGGGTAGGGGCCGATCAGGCGGTCGAGATAGCGCGACTCGAATTTATGGGTGTCCTTGGCCAAAGCTTCGAGGTCGCTGATGCCGTAGTGGCTGGCGCCGGCCTTGAAAGCGTCGCGGAACGTTAATGCGCACAGCGTCGTATAGCCGCCGGCGCTGCCGCCGCGGATGGCTAGGCGATTGCCGTCTACTTCCCCTCGCGCGGCAAGGTGGCGCGCGCCGTTGACGCAGTCGTCGACATCGACGATGCCCCAACTGCCGTTGAGCCGTTCTCGGTAGGCGCGGCCGTAGCCGGAGCTGCCGCCGTAATTCACATCGAGCACGGCGATGCCGCGGCTGGTCCAATATTGGATGGAATATTTCAGCGACGATGAGCTAGACGAGGTCGGCCCGCCATGGCTCATCACCAGCAGCGGCGGTTTTTCATTCACTGGCGGCCTACAGTCACGGTTCTGCGGCGGATAGAAATATCCGTGAGCGGTCAAACTATACTCGGTGGGAAACTCGATCGCTTGCGGCTTCGAGAGGTATCCGGCATCGACGTCCGTGTCTCGCGATCGTCGTAGAATATCAAATGACTTCGTCGCCAAATCCAGAGAGACAATCGAAGTGGTTTCCGTCGAAGAGGCTCCGATGAAAACCACGCGGTTTCCCATGGCGCGAAGCTGGGAGATCACCGTGAAAGGAAGGTCGATCGCGTCGAGTGTTCCCGTATTGGTATCCAGGGTGGCGAGGCAATCGCGGGCGTTGAGATTGTAGGTACAAACGATCCCTGCTGGGGACGCAAAGGCGTAGAGGCTACTGCCGAAAACCCACTGGGGCTGGCCGAACTCGGCATTCATTGGACAGAGCGGATCGACATTGCCGTCTTTCCATCGATAAAGATTCCACCATCCCGTACGATCCGAAGCGAAATAGAGATTGCCGTCCGGCGACCACTCCGGTTGAAATATCGAATCATCCACTCCGCCGGCGATTTTCTCTTGTTCCGTTACCGAGCCGTCGTCGCTCAGCTTGCCGACCCAAAGTTCCGTGCCGTCCCACGGCATGTTCGGGTGATTCCAGGTGAGCCAGGCCAACCGCGCGCCGTCGGAACTCAGGCGCGGAGAAGAATAAAAGTCATTTCCCGACACGAGTATTTTGCCAGTGTCGCCGCCTCGAAGATCGACACGCACCAAGGTGTTGACCGTCTCGTTCGGATTGGAATGATCTTCGCGCACGCAGAAAAAAAGATTTCTGCTCCGATCGATTTGCCCGTCGGCGTAACGAATAGCGGATTCCGGCGTCAATGGCTGCGGTTCGGCGCCTGACTTTTGGATGTAGAGGCGCTGGTCGATGTAATTCGAAAAAATTACTGTGCCATTCACGACTGTATAGTCGCCGCCGCCGTATTCGTGCACCCGGGTGCGCGCATTGAATCCTGCCGGTGTGACATCGGCCGCCGTAACATCAATAGAGCGCCGCACGATGACTTTTCGGCCGCCCTCGTGAGCGCGCCGCTCGATCCAATAAACGTCGTCTCCGTCGATACGGACTTGCTCCAGGCCGAGCTCGCCGCTGCCCACCAGATCCGCCGTAATCGGCGATTTCCAGCTGCCGTATCGAGAGGTTTGCGGTAATGCCATGATCGCCTCAGGTTATCTTTTGCACACGAAATAGAGACGCTCCGACTCATCGGAGGGACGAGCGCCTTCGGCATCGATTACTTTGACCTGTTTAAAACAACCTCGCAATGCCGCCAGAATTCGCTTTTGCGGTAGCGCAAGCTCTCTTATCGTTTCGTGGAAAAGTTTGTACTCATGGCTTTTCTGATGTTCGAAGATTTTAACCTCCCAGTCGAACATTGCGCCCCGACCGCCGGTGACCTTGATGGTGACCAGATCCCGGCCAAACTGCCGCGACCATGCGGGCGCGTCGGCTAGACGCCGAAGCTTGCCGAGGGTGTTAACGTCAAATGCAAAAAGTCCGTCATCATTGAGATGGAGCGCAACCTGGCGAAACACTTGCTTCCACTCCCTGAAATGGAGCAGGTGATTGATGGAATCGAACACGCAAACAATCGCGTCGAACTTTCTGGCGACGCGAAAGCTGGTCATGTCCTGGCGGTAAAAGCGGATGTGCGGCAGTTTCTTGCGCGCGAGCGCGAGCATTTGCCGGGAGCGGTCGAGACCTGTGGCGTCGTAGGTGCCGGCAAGAAAACCTAAGATGGCCCCGGTGCCGCAGGCGATTTCAAGAACGGTTCTAGTCTCCGGCTTGTGGCGCTCGATGAGGCCGCGGATAAAATCCGCCGCCTTGGATCTGTCGCCCATGACGAGATCGTAAAATCGAGAAAATTGTTCGTAGGGCATAATTCGTGATCGGTAACAGTTGATTAACGTCCGAGTTCCAAGAACCCTTCGACGAGCTCAGGGTGAACGGTCAAGACACGAGCCGTTCGTAGTGAGCGCCGCTTGCCCTGAGCCATGCCGAAGGGAACCGTGATCGACAAACGCTATGCGGTTCATTCGTTGGATCTGCGGAGATGCGAAAACTCGGATGGAGCGACCGTAGCGCAACGACGGCTTGGGCTTATCTACGCGCTCGGGAGCCGCAGCAGCTTCCGCGCGTTTCCGTGCAGCATCGCCTCGCGCTCGCTTGCCGTACAGTCCATCAGCCGAATCTTCTCCGCGGCATTCCAGTCGCCGAGATCGAAGGGGTAGTCGGTGCCGACCATGACATGATCGGCGCCGACCATGCGCTTCAGGTATTCGACCGTCTCAACGCGGTAGACCAGGTTGTCGAAATAGAGGTTTTTCAAATATTTGCTCGGTGGAAACTTGGCGGGGATTGCAGCTGACCCGGATGCGCCAATCTTGCCCTGGTCCAAGCGACCGAGATGATACGGAATATAACCGCCGCCGTGGAGCAAACCGAGTCTTAAATTGGGGAAGCGGTCAAATACCCCGCTATACATCATATAGGTCACCGAGAGCGTCGTGTCCGCGGGATTGCCGCAAATGTTGCGCAGACTGTAGGGCTCCATCTTATCGGCCCCGGCGACCCATTCCGGATGCATGATCATGAGCACATCCAGCTCTTCCGCTTTTTTCCAGAAAGGATCGAAGCTCCTATCGTTATAATACTTGCCGACAACGTTGGAGGCGATGGTGACTCCGGACATTTTGAGATTAACGATAGCGTGCTCCAAGACTTTGGCGGCGCGCGGCGGATCCTGTAGAGGCACTGTCGCGATACCGGCAAAGCGATCGGGTTGGCGCTTGACGAGATTCATGATCGCTTCGTTATATATATTTGACCAGGTTTCTCCGCGCGGGCCGTCAAGCTCGTAACCCACCGCGACGATATGTACTTCGAGCATAGCGATGCCGATATTGCCTTTTGTCATAGCTTCGAGGCGATTGGGCACTTCAGCCATCCGCACATCCGCGGCAAACTGCCGCCCCTTGGGAAACTGAATTCGATAAGGATTGTCTTTGGCTTGCTTCGGTGGAAAATATTCGATACCGCCAAGCGCTTTGCCATGCATTTTTATTTCGTCAATCAATTCCGGTGGAAAGTAATGATGATGGATGTCGATGGCGCGCGCGGCGCTCGTGCTGCCGCCCGGCGCGCTTGCCGCGCAGCCGGAGAGAAGCCCGGAAGAAACCACGGCGCTTTTGGCCGCCAGTTTTAAAAAGTCACGGCGATTCATATCCAGATGTATTCCGCTCATGACGTTCTCTCCTCAATTATGTGAGCAGGTTCGAGATTATTCGGCGGAGTTTATCCTGAGCACAGCCGAAGGGCCTCGAATGACAGCCGTTGGGCGACTGATCTCAGATGCCAGGTCAATTACGAATGAACTCTCGAATCGCTTCGTGCGCTGCTGTTGGGTTCGTTGCCAAGTAATGATGGCCTTCGCCTTTCAACACGACGAGTTTGGCGTTTGGGATCGCGCGCGCCAGCTGGTGCGCGGCGGCCCAGTGGGTGTTGTCGGTGGCGCCGTGATTCTCGTCGTCGCCGACCAGAACGAGCGTCGGCACATTGATCTCCTTCAACTGGTCTGTGTGGTCATGCTGCTGGCGCGCCAGGACGAAGTGCAAATAATTTTCCAGCGGCGCGATGCCCGACATTCTGACCTGCAAAAAATTTTCGATCAGCGCCGGATTCTTCTCGGCAAACTCTTTGGTCCAGCCGGTTTCGATGGTGTGTTCGCGGATGTAGCCCTCAAATCCCTGGCGCACCATGTCGCGGCACATGGAGAGCGGAATGCCCTGTGCGCCGGGATGGGCGGCGCCGCTCGATGCCAGGATGAGCGTTTTTACTTTCCGCGGATGTTGAATGGCGAGAAACTGGGCGACGACCCCTCCCATGGAATGGCCGCAGACAATCGCTTGCTCCACGTTCAAATGATCGAGCAGGGCCGCCGCATCCGCGGTAAACATGGGAATGGAATACTTTTGCACCGTCTTGCTCGATTTGCCGGTGCCGCGGTAGTCGAAGAGGATGACGCGGTGATCGCGCGAAAACTCCCGCACCTGGTGAAACTTCCAGGCCTGATGATCGAGACCGGTGACGCTGCAAAGTAAGAACGGCGACCCTTCGCCGTGGGTCTCGTAGTAAATTTCGCTATCGGGCAAGCTCAAATGGGGCATGAGTCCTCCGCTACGCGCGCTTGGCAATTCATCCTAATCATAGAGCACTCGTTTCATTTTGACTTTTAGATCATCGGGCAGTTTGAAGAATGCGTTGACACGCCGTTCCAACTCATCGCCGGTGATCGGTGCCACGCCGAGCCGCGCCTTGCCGGCATCGGCGAGAAAGTCGGCGTCTTTCATGGTATTCGCAAATGCTTGTTTGAGGAGCTGGGCGCGATCCTTCGGCACGCCGGGTGGAAGCAGGTACGTGCGCTCGAAGATGTTGCCGCCGTGGACGACGACATCGATCATTTGTTTGGCGTCTTGATTCTTGCCGAAATCGATCATCAGCGGCACCTTCGGTAGATCCGGGTGCGGCCTTGGAGCGGCTTGCAGGACAACGATGCCCTCGCCGCTTTCCAACGCTCTGGCCCAGGTCGATTTGATCGAGTCCCAGCCCCAGCACGAGCCGTCGATTTCGCCGGCTTCCATCGCCAGGCGCACAGGCGCAGTTCCCTTGTAGCCCGAGATCAATTGAATCGGCAAATTAGTCGATGTGCTGAGCACGCGCAGCGTGTTGTCGGTCAAATTACCGGGACCTACGGCGCCCATTTTTGCAGGGCGCTTGAGCTTGAGCCAGATATCCGTGCTGGTGATGCCGCTGGCTTTGGTAAATGCGCAGGAGAAATGATCGGCGGTCGGCGCGCCGAGATAGTAGAACTTGCGCATGTCGAACTCGACGCCAGGCTGATTGAGAATCTGGCTGATGGTCTGGCTGCCGGTAAAGTGGCCGATCGTCAGGCCGTCGGGTTTGGCGACTTTGTAAACATGATTGGCGGCGATCATCATGCCCGCGCCCGGCATGTTGTCTACCAAAATCGTCGGCGCGCCGGGAATATACTTGGGCATGACCCGGGCGATCATGCGGGCATAGGTATCGAAGCCGCCGCCGGGAGGGCCGCCGACGACAATGCGGATGGTTTTGCCTTTGAAAAACGCATCCTGGCCGAAAGCGGGTGCGCTGCTCAATGATAACGCAGTAATAAGGATGCCGATCATTCGCAATTGACGGGGCATGTATTTGTCCTCGAAGGCAGCGTTTACTTCAGGCTCGCGCCGTAGAAAGCATATAGTTTATCGATGAAACCGCTGTCGTCGAGCTTGCGCATGAGCCGGCTATCGATGACATCTTCGGCTTTGACTTCGCCGACTTTTGGATTGCGTAGTTTTAACAGCCGTTGAGCGTTGCGCAATCCTTCGAGAGAGGCGAAGGGTTTCCTGTCGACACCGCGAACGAGATCCAGGTACGCGTCCTCGGCGCCGGATGAGTCAACTTTGAGCCAGCGTGCCAGGGTTTTGAGCACCACCGGTTTATTCTTCGGCGCAAGGGAAAAGACCAGCGCCTCGATCTCGCCTTTGAGGTAGGCCTCGGCAACATCGGGACGCTGCTGCAGCAGCGCGTTCGGCACCACCATCGATTGGCCGATCAACAATGATTTGAGATCAGTGTATTCGCCGAGCACCGTCATGCCCTTTTGTTTGAGCCGTTTGGTAAAGACGCCATCGACGGCGGCCGCGTCGCACAGGCCATTCTCGACGCATTGGACTTGCACGGCTTGATCGCCGATCACCTGGAAGCGGATGTTGTCGCGCACTTGATCCAAGCCCAAATGTTCGAGCCAAAGGAGGACGCCCATCCAACTGGTGCCGCCGATGCTGGTCACCGCGAACGTCTTGCCGCGCAGATCTTCGGCGCGCTTGATGTTGGGCCGCACGACGAGATCGTAGGTGTTGTGCGTGTTGAAGGCGGCGAGAACTTTGAATTCATGGCCAGCGGCGACCGCCGCGAGCATGGCGCTGCCGCCGGTGCGGCCAATGTGAATGCTGCCGGCGGCCAGTCCCGCGACCAGTGTCGGCGCGCCGCGAATGAAAATCGGCTCGACGTCGATGCCGTACTTGGTAAAAAAACCCTGCTCCTGGGCGAGCCAGAGCGGCACGATACGCGCGGTGAAGGTGGCGTAGCCGACGGCATATTTTGCCGGCGCCGCGGCGGCGAACACGGGAAGTATTTGAAACAATTGCCAGGCGCCTAGAGCGATGGCGACCCAAGCGAGTCTAATTGCACGCCGCCGATAACACGAGTCCATAGGATTGAGCCTCCATCATGACGGTGAACTGTAGCTCATCATTTGCGCGGCCTGCCAAATGATCCAGAAGCTGAGAGCACTCGGAATCGGAATTGCTCCCGCTAAGCATGTCCTGAGCGAAGTCGAAGGGGCGCAAAGTCGCCAAGTTCGGACGGAAAAGATAAAAATTCCTACGAAAGATTTTCATCGGTTTTTTTCCGACCTTTGCGGCCTTGGCGCCTTTGCGGGAGATACTCTCCGAGACTCGGTTGCGGCTCTGCCGCGCTGGGTTTATCGTCGCGATCACTTGAAACTCGCCCCCTGGGCCGCGAAGGTGCGATCGATGAATCCGCTTTCCTCGAGTTTACGCATAATGCGGTTGTCGATCACATCTTCGACTCGGAGGTCGCCGATCTTGGGATTTCTTGGTTTCAGCAGGCGCTGCAGGTTGCGCATGCCTTCCAACGAAGCGAATGGCTTGCGGTCGACGCCGCGAAGCATATCGGAATAACCTTCCTCGGCCGCGATGGCATTGACCCGCAACCGCCGCATAAGCGTCTTGATGACGGCGGGCTTGTTCTTCGGCGCGACGGCAAAAGCGATGCCTTCGATTTCACCTTTCAAATATCCCTCTGCGACCTCGGGATACTGTTGCAGGAACGCGCGCGGCACGATCGTCGATTGACTGACGATCGGTTGCTTGAGCTCGGTCGACTCGGCGAGAATAGTCATTCCTTTTTGCTTCAGTAATTTGCTGTAAACGCCGTCGACAAACACGACGTCGACGACGCCCGACTCCAGGGCCTGGGACTGAACGCCCTGATCGCCGAGCGATTGCAACAAGATCTGATCGCGCTGCACATCGATGCCGAAATGCTCGAGCCAGAGCATCGCTCCGATCCAGGTTCCGCCGCCGACACTATT
>CAMLCX010000133.1 GCA_946478635.1 uncultured Pseudomonadota bacterium | reverse complement strand
GTGCCGCCAGGAGCGTGTCGGAGTGGGCATCGCCGATGGCTTTACCCGGGTGACCAATGGCAAGCGCATCGGCGTCTTCACCATGCAGGCTGGCCCGGGCGCTGAAAATGCTTTTTCCGGCATCACCACCGCCTACTCGGACTCGGTTCCCGTTTTGTTGTTGCCCGTGGGCCACGCGCGCGATACCTCCCAGGTATTTCATTTCTTTCGCTCGGTGCAATCCTACGCGCCGGTTACCAAGTGGGCCGAAGAAATTACGCTCGCCGGCCAGGTGCCGGAAATCATGCGGCGCGCGTTCAGTTATCTAAAGATGGGAAGACTTGGGCCGGTGCTGGTGGAAATTCCCAATGACGCAGCGGTTGAAGAATTTCCCACAGCGTCCGTCAATTATGCTCCGGTCAAACGCACCGTGAGCGGCGCCAATGCCCGTGATGTCGCCGAAGCGGCGAAAATCCTGCTGCAAGCCAAGGCTCCGGTCATCGTCGCCGGTCAGGGCGTGCTTTACGCCGAGGCCTCGGGCGATCTCGTCGAACTTGCCGAGTTGTTGCAAGCGCCCGTCACCACGCCCCTCGAAGGCAAGAGCGCTTTCCCGGAACATCATCCGCTGTCGCTTGGCACAGGCGCGGGAGTCATGCCGCGACCGGTTCACACTTTCCTGGAAAAGGCCGACGCTATCTTCGCCGTCGGCGCGAGCTTGACCAAGCACAGCATCTGCGCCGCGCCGATTCCCGCCGGCAAAACCATCATCCATGCCACCAACGACGAGCGCGATATCAACAAACATTATGCGGCCGATTATCCGATCCTGGGAGACGCCAAGCCGGTGCTGCGCCAGTTCATCGAGGCTGTCAAGGACGCGCTCGGCAACAAGAAACGCGAAGCCAACGACGCGGCAGCGGAAATAAAAAAGGGCAAAGAGGAGTGGCTCGCCGAGTGGATGCCGAAGCTCACGTCGAACGAAAAGCCGATCAATCCCTATCGCGTCATGTGGGAGTTCATGAATCTCTTCGATCGCAAGGACGTGATCGTCACCCATGACGCGGGCAGCCCGCGCAATCAGCTCGTGCCGTTTTACCAGGCGCCCACGCCGCGCAGTTATCTCGGTTGGGGCAAGTCCCACGCGCTCGGCACCGGACTCGGCCTGATCATGGGGGCCAAGCTCGCGGCGCCGGAAAAATTCTGCGTCAATTTTATGGGCGACGCCGCGTTCGGCATGACCGGGCTGGATTTCGAAACCGCCGTGCGCAACAACATCCCGACCCTCACCATCGTTCTCAACAACAATTTCATGGCCGCGGAGACCCACAGCATGCAGGCCTCCCACGAGCGCTACGGCACGATGAACATCCTCGGCAATTATGCCGACCTGGCGAAATCCCTGGGCGGTTGGTCGGAACGGGTCGAAGAGCCGGGCCAGATAGTGGCCGCATTGCAGCGCGCCAGAAAGGTCACGGACGACGGCAAAGCCGCCTTACTGGAATTCATTACCAGTCGAGAACACACCTATTCGCGCATCGGGCGGTAGCGTCGATAGGAGATTGATTTACGAGAGCGCTCCGCAAGGTCGATGTTGGATCATTGACTTAAAGTTTTTGAGTTGTTAGCGCATACTCCTGTGACGCGCTGGATCCTGCCTACTTTGCTGGTTTTGCTTGTTGCGGCAGGCGTCGCTGGCACACCAGTGCTTGCGCTCATCTCCACAGCAGCAGGAGCGGTTGAGGAGGATCCGGCTTCCGAAGAACGTGAAGCACAAGCTTTCAAGCAGGCAGCAGCGCGGAAACCTCATCCTCGCGGCAAAAAACCACGGCAACGCCTCGTCAGACTCTTGGCATTCATGGGATCGAAATTGAATTTAGCGCGGATTGTGCCACGGTCTCGATCTTCTCTTTCCTCGAACCGCCCTGCCGGCAATTTCCATCTTCTTCAAGTTTGCCGGATCTAGCATTTCCATTCCCCACATGTTTATGCCCGCGCGCCGCGGGCCCTCTGCGTTTGGCCGACAAAAGGGAGAATGGAAGTATGGAATCGGAACGTCTATCTCTTTGGATCGCATTCAATGTCTTTGTCTTGGGCATGCTCGCTCTCGATCTCGGAATCTTTCACCGCAAGGCTCACACCGTAACAATCAAGGAAGCCGGTGCCTGGAGCATGGTGTGGATCGCGCTGGCGATGCTGTTCAACCTGGGCATTTACTTCGCATGGGGCCAGGACAAGGCGCTCGAATTCTTGACCGGCTACGTCATCGAAAAATCGCTCAGCGTCGACAACCTGTTCGTATTCTTGATGATCTTTCAATACTTCAACACGCCGAGCCAATATCAGCACCGGGTGCTCTTCTGGGGCATTTTGGGCGCCCTGATCCTGCGCGCTATTTTCATAGCCACCGGCTCGGCGTTGCTGAGCAATTTTCACTGGATGATGTACGTCTTCGGCGCCTTCCTGGTGGTCACCGGCGTCAAGATGTATCTGCAAGGCGATGAAACAATCGAGCCGGAAAAGAACCCGGTGGTCAGGCTCTTCGCGTACTGGGTGCCCATCAGCAAAAACTATGACGGGCAGAAATTTTTCACTCGCCGCGACGGCAAAACCTACGCCACGCTATTGATGCTGGTGCTCATTGTGGTCGAGACCACCGACGTTATTTTCGCGGTGGATTCCATTCCGGCTATCTTTGCGATCACACAAGACCCGTTCATCGTTTACACGTCGAATGTCTTCGCCATCCTCGGCCTGCGCGCGCTCTATTTCATGCTCGCCGGCGTCATGGAGATGTTCATGTATCTCAAAGTCGGTTTGTCGGTCGTGCTGTGCTTTGTCGGCGCAAAGATGATGCTCGTGGACATCTATAAAATCCCCATCGGCGCCTCGCTCGCGGTGATCGGCGGCGTGCTGCTGCTGTCGATTATCGCCTCATGGGTCTTGCAACCCGAACAGGCAGGCGCTCGCTCGGGCAAATCGAGGGACGCTCTGCGGACGGGACGATCGCGTGCGAGAGCTTTTGCCAATCCCGCTGTGATCGGGTGGATCGCGATGTTGCTCGTCGCGGCGGTTCTGATTTTGGCAAAATGGGACTCTATTGCCCGCGGACCGACGAGCGAAGAAGCGATCACCGCGCTCACCGTGATCGAGCGCGATCTCGCGGACGCCAAATGGCTGCACGCGCACCATAATGGAGCGCTCATCATGGACGCCGATAGGGTCCTCGCCCAGGCATGGAGTAATTTTGACAACAAAGAATATCAGAAAGCCATCGAAATCGCGCAAGCAGCGGGGAAATTGCTGGAGGATTTACCCGGGAATAACTGACGCAGATGACCTGTCGCTAATCGCGCGCTAAATCATAACCCATCTTCAGAGCGGCACGGTAGCGGCGCGAAATTTCGGGATCTTCATTTTCGTAGGGAATCATCCAGCCGCCTTCCTCGACGCTGCGAAATACGTCGTCATCGGTTTTCTGGTGCGAGGTCTTGAAGCCGAGGGGATGAATGCGGCTGCCGTAGCGCACCGCGAGATGGCGCGCCGGCTCCTTGCCGGTGTTGAAGTGCTGGTGAAACCAGTCGCCGGGCGGGCAGTAAATGCTCCCCTCGCCCCATGGGATCTCGATGACTTTATCTTCATGGCCATCAGTGTAGGGGTGGATGCCCCATTGCTTATGCCAAAGTAAAACATAGCCGATGGACTGCGTGCCCACGATGATCGCTCCCGGCCCGTGGTAGTGTGCCTTGTGATATTTTTCCACCGGCCATTCGCCCAGATGGCCGACCAAAGCGTTTCCTGACATCTCGAATTGCGCCAGGCGCAAACCGGCGCCCTTGACTTCCAGGCTTTCCAGCATCGCCGATTTGATATCGGGTATGAAATTGGTTTCCCAAATATTGATGAGGCCGCTGACGTAGCGCTTCTTACCAACCTCGAAATAATCCTCCTCGCCAAAAAAGCGATCGGAAAAACTATAGGGGCAGTTGAAAATGAAATTCTCGTCGCGGTAGATATCGAACGCCAGAGGCGCGTTGGTGACCGCGAGAAAACGCACCGGCTCGCGCGAACCATTCACCAGCCGGTGCGTGGTGTTCAACGGCGGCGCGAAAAGGCTCCACTTGTTCCACTCGAACATTTTCTTATGGCCGTGATCGTCCCGGATCTCGGTGGCGCCTTGACCGTTGAGTACACAGATCACTTCTTCGTAAAGATGACGCTCCGGTTTAAGCGCATCGCCGGGTGGAATCTCGCCGATAGTGCCGCCGGTGATGCCCTGCATGCCGTGCAGTTGAATGAACGCCGCCTTGCCGCCGGCGCGTGCGCACGGCGCCACTTCGAGCGAGCGCAGATCCGCCATGCCGTGGCCGTGGTGAATCGGCAGCCCTTGCCTCTTCATCCAGCGGACATAGCCGGTTTTTTCATTGATGGGCGCGATGTCCATGGCAACCGTGCTCCTCTGTTAGGGTTTGCCTGCCGGTAATCTACCGGGGGCAACAAGCCGATGCTTCACTTTGCTCAGTGCGACAACTGCGGCTTTCGAAGATGAGGTAATTCCGTGGAGTTCTCAAAATGTCATTTTGAGGCCGCCGCCGAAGGATCCGTTTTTTCAGCGACTCGGCTTGTGCCAAAACTCAGGATTGCTCTTAAAAATATGTTTGGGAATTTTCGCGTAGACCAGATTGACGACGTCCACCGCTTCGCCGATGCCGAGATCGATGGCGAGACTCGCGAGTGCATAGGCATCCGCCGCGGTCATATTTTTCTCCGCCTGAAGAAAATCGACCGCTTCCTGGAGCGCGATGCGCGTCGCCACATTCAAATCGACGTCCAAACCCGTGGTTAAATAATCGCTGGCCGTTTCAACGCGCGGGAGTTTAATGCTTTTGCCTTTGTGCACGATGAATTGCAGGGTCGGCTTGAGCGAGATTTCAATCGCGCCGCCGTCGACTTCGCCGTCGCCCTGCACCGCATGGCCGTCGCCGGTGAAGAATTGCCCGCCTTTGTTGAACACCGGCAGAAAAAGCGAAGAACCAATGCCGCAGAACTTGAGATCGATGTTGCCGCCCCAAGCGCCCGGCGGCGTCGATGAGACCAAGCCCAGGCTCGTCGGCGGTGAAACCGCCATAATACCCATGAAAGGATTCAGCGGAATTTCGATATCACCGGCAAACAGCGCCACACGCCGTTCCAGGTCAAGACGAATCAGCTTGGCGCTCGGCTCCTTCAGCAGTTTCGGCAGCACGCCCTTGCCCGGGCCGGTATTATTGACGCCGTAGGGCACGCGAAATTTGATGTCGAGCACGCGCACTTCCAAGGTGTCGCCGGGCTCCGCCCCTTCGACATAAATCGGTCCGGTGAGAATGTGCACGCTCGCGCCTCTCGGCCGCACGGCTTCGGCAAAGATCTTTTTTGCATCCGCCAAGACTTCGTTGTGCGGAATGCCGTAAGCGGCAAAAAACTTTTCCGGGTCCTTCGCCGTTGTCAGTCCCTGATGCGACAGCGCTTCAATCTCGACGATCTGGCCGGATTGGATGGTTAACGCCGGCGAGAGATTGGCCGCGATGTAACCCCACAAAACCGTCTCGGGGGTGGACCGCAAGATAGCGTCGGGCTGAACCGACGCGATCATCTCTAGTTGATTCAAAGTTTCCGGAGCTGCAGCCATGATTGATCCTTATACATCCGGCAGATGAAAATCGCGCGCAGCGAAAACGGCAAGTCTCGCTGCGCTCCCGCTAGTGTCGGCGAGGCTAAATTGTCAGTCGCGGATGGCCAGCGCGCCGCCGTCGACGGGCAGATCGATGGCATAGATAAAATCCGATTCGTCGCAGGCGAGAAACACGGCGGCTTTGGCGATATCCATCGGCACACCGCGCCGCCCGGCGAGATTTTTGACGAACCGATTTTCCGGCACATCCTGCTGGCCGACCGGCGAACCGATACGATTGGGTGAAATGGAATTCACCCGAATGCCTTCCGGCGCGAGCTGAACAGCGAGGGTGCGGGTCAGGTTGAGCACGCCGGCCTTCGCGGTCGTGTAAGCCGTTGCTTCCTTGCGCCCCCAATGACCTGAGGTTGACGCGATGTTGATGATTTTGCCTTTGCGTTTTTGTTCGATCATCATTCTGGCCGTGGCCCGGCTGCAGTACCACACGCTGCGCAAGCACACGTTCATCGTGCGGTCCCACTCCTCTTCGGTCAGGTCAAAAATCGTCTTGTGGTCTGTCCATGCGGCGTTATTAACCAAAATATCGACGCCACCGAACTGTCGGACGACGGTTTGCACCATGTTGTCCACCGATGACGGCGAAGAGACGTCGCAGACGACGGCAATCGCCTTGCCGGGATTTTCCGCGTTGATCTCACCGGCAACCTTGCCGCCCCGTCCTTCATCCATGTCCACCACAGCCACCTTCGCGCCTTCTTTAACGTAGAGTTTGCAAACGTCTTCGCCGATATTGCGGCCCGCGCCCGTAACGATCGCAACTTGATCTTTAAGTCTCATGAATCCTCCACTCAAGTCTTTTTCCGGTGCATAGCAGATGCGGTGCGCATGCGCAATTCGTCCGCATGGGCGCGCGGGGCTGGCGGCTCTTTTCAGGCAAATCGACGCAGAACGTCAGGCGTCATCTAGGAGGGCAAGCGAATCCTCGGGGAATCGCGAGCGGATTCGTCAAGATCTCGAGAAAATCGGAATAGCTTGGATCAAACAGAATAAGGGAAATTCCGCGATGCGAGGCTCTAAAGACTTACCTTTTCCGTATACAGATCCTTCAAAAATTTGCTGGCTTTAAGTTCATCGAAGAACTTGGGTTCAATGATATCCGAAGGCTTTAAATTTTTCGTGCGCTCATCGACCGCGGCGCCGACATCGACGAAAGCCTGCATCGCTTCGCTGTTTAACTCGGGTAACGGCCGGAGTTGCGCTGAAAAAGCGTCGTACATGGCATCGACGCTGACGCCCTGATTGCCGGGAAAATATTTTCTGAGAATAGCCAAGCTATCGCTGCGCTTGGAGACAAAAAACTGAATCGCGGCGGCGTAACCTTTCATAAAGCGCCGAACCATTTCGTCTTCCGCTTTGATAAAGGTGCGAGTGGTGATCAACAAGTCGGTCATCACCGGCACCGCCTTGATATCCAAAACCTTGATGCCCAGTTTCTGCGCCTCGGCGGCTACCTGCTGATTCAACGGCACTCCCTGCACCAGATTTTTTGTCAATGCCAGGGCTCGCGCCGGCGCCAAACCAGCCGCCACCATCTCCACGTCTTTCGACGGGTCCAAACCGGCGCGCCGGAGCATAACCCGTGCGACCAAGTCCGACCTGGCGCCAAGCGCGGACACGCCGACCTTCTTACCTTTGAGATCTTTAACATCGCCGATGGCCGACCCTACGCCCATGCCGTACTGGTCAAAACTCACATGAGAACCGATGACGGCGATCCCGGCGCCACTGGCAACGGGTTGCAGCACGGCGAGCGGATTGCCGAAACCGATGAGCAGATCGATACCGATTAGCGACTGGACCCCGGCCGATAAAGTATCGCGAATCGGCAGTTCTTCGATCTCAACACCGTTTTTTTTGAACAGCCCGGCGTCGACGCCGATATACGCGACGGCCGTGCCGATCTCCCAACCGGCATACGCGAGTCGCATTTTCTTGGCGCTATCGGCAGCGAATGCTGAAGAGGCGGCCGACACGAGCAAGATCGCGGCAAATCCTAGAGCTATAAGCCGACCGCTAGTTTCCGTTCCAATTTTGCGCATGCTTCATCATAGCCCACATTATTCTAGCCGCCAAGGGCTGCGGAGCGCCGTAACTTGCCGGAACTGAGAAAACCTTTGTTGTGACAGTGCCGATAAAATTGCGCGCTCAGGGGCGCGACGTAGTTTCATTCGCGAGGCTTGCAGCGCAGAGGTCAATTCTCGTTCGACCCCCATCGTCGGAAGACCTGGACGGAGGTTATTTGCCGTCCGCAGTGTTTCAGAACGGCGTCGAACCGGCGCGTTAGAGGCCATAGCGAGATCAGAATGGCACAACTTCCTGGAGCCCCCCTTTCGGTTTCGCCAAAGACAGGACCCGAACCGACCTCGGCGCGACCGCCCGCTGATTGCAACGGCAAAAAATATCCTCTAGGATAAACTTGCTTTCACACGCGGTAAATTTCCTTTTATATCGGGAGGATCGGCTTCATGGCAACGATGATTACCAACGACTGCATCAACTGCGGCGCGTGTGAGCCCGAGTGTCCAAACAACGCGATCTCGCAGGGCGAGCCGGTTTACGTCATCGATCCGAAGCTTTGCACGGAGTGCGTCGGTTTTCACGATTACGAAGCCTGCGCCGCCGTCTGCCCGGTGGACGTCTGCGTTACCGATCCGAATAATATCGAGAGCGAAGAAATCCTCATGGCGCGTGCCCGCGAGCTGCATCCCGAAGTCACTTTCCCCGAAAATTTCGAATCACGATTTCGCAAAGGGCAAGGAAAAGCCGCTCCGAGCGCATCCGCGCCCGCGTCGGCCCCAAGCGCTCCCGCACCAGCGACCGCAGCAACCACCCCGGCAGCACCAAACGCTGCTGTCCCGGTCGATGCCCTGGCCGAAGCGCAAGTCAACTATATTCAACTACCCGCAATCGACTCTTGGAACATCCCGCTGCGCTGCTACAAATGCAATGAAGTGCAGACCCAGAACGTCAAAAATTTTACCATCGGCAACGTGATTTTTTGCCCGCACTGCAACAAATCGATGGTCGTGCGCGACAACTTGAACTATCACATCCGCACCTTGCTCAAGGACGCTTATGACCATTGGGAAAAAACGCAAGGCGAGTTTGCCGCGCGCCGCGAGCGCGAACGAGCCGAGTTTCTCGAGCGCCGGGCGAAGGACGCCCAGGCCTTCGAGAATCGTCAGAAGAGCGAACTTGAATCCATCCGCCAACAACTCGATGCCATCGGAGAGAATTACGACGCTGCCGGCAAGCCATTCAAAAAGGGTTCGCGTTTCGCCTGGGGTTGATCCCGCCCCATGCTCTACTCCTGGCTGCACCTCATCGCCCTGATCGTCTATCTCGGCGCAGTTTTGGGGTTTTGGCTCATGCTGTCGCCCGCCGTTTCTATTTTGGAGAAGCACGAAGACAAAGTGCAGCTTCTCGCCCGCGGGCTCAAATTCTACAACCCGCTTCAGGTCGGCGCCCTCGGCATCATTCTTTTCAGCGGTGCGTTTCAATTGACCGAGCTCAAGGCAGTCTACCGCGAGGCGTTTGTCAAAGAACTGGGATACATTCTCCTGGTTAAATTGAGTTTTGTTTTTTTGCTGGTGATCTTCAGCGTCTACCAGGCCTTGGGAATCGGCCATCGGTTTGTCAGGCGTCATGAAGGCGGCGAAACCGTGACAATTGAACAATTCAACTCGATCCTTAGCCGGCTGAAGAGCGCCAACTGGTGCATCATCTTACTTGCCGCAATCACGATCTGGCTGGGGCTGCGCATGGGCGGTTGAATTTACTGGCGTTGGCACGCGCGATGATGTTATGAAAACGGCGATCATCGCCGATTCTTGAAAGGAACTCCCGATGGCCTCTCGACAACTTAGAATTATTTATCGCTCGAATTCGCATGCGCCCTTCTGGCTGGTCGCCGACAAATCCGGCTGCTGGCAAAAGAATGGCCTCGATGTCGACACTTCGCCGCAACTGATCCGGGAGAAAGCCGTCGAATCGCTAAAGAACGGCCACGTCGATCTGATCTCGGGGAATCATCACAATCTTTATGTTCGAAACGCCGTGAACGGCGAAGACTTTGTCCATCTCGCTCAAGCGACCAACAACTGGACGGAAAACAAGCTCGTGGTTCGCCCCGGCATCCGCTCGATCCAAGATCTCAAGGGCAAAAGGGTTGTTGCGGACAAACTAACCTCTCATGCCGGGCTCAATATCTGGCTATTTTTGAAGCAAGAGGGGCTCGATGTCGATCGAGGCGACGTCGAGTTGACCGAGTTGCGCGGCTCATCGGAAGAGCGCTGGAGAAAGGTCCTGGCCGGCGAATATGACGGCACCTTCGTCACGATCCCGCACGACAACCGCGCCGCCCAAGCAGGCGCTCATGTCATTACCGGCCGGGCCATTCCGATGATCCGCGGCGTGACTCTGACGACGACCACAACATTCGTGCGGAGTCATCCAGAAGAAATTCGCCTGCTCGCCAAAGGCTTCGTCGACGCCATTCACTTTTTTCTCACGCGCCGCCAACCAACCCTGGAAATCTTAAACGAGCATGCCGGCCCCATTTTGAAGCTGCAATCGGACTCGGAGGTCGAAACTCTTTACCAGGAATGGGCGCAGTCGCTCGAACGCAAACCCTACCCGTCCCTCGAGGCGATTTCGAACGTCTTTCAACTGGCGGTGCGGCGAAATCCGGAAATCAAAAGTTACAATCCACTCGCGCTTTGGGACACCCACTTCGTCCGCGAATTGGACGATAGCGGATACATCGACACGCTCTATCAATAAAAAAGGGCGGAGCAAGCTCCGCCCTTTTTTTCATCTCAATATGTGGGTCTAAATTCGACTTACCGCTGCGACAACCGATTGCTCGGCTGTTCCATCTGCAACTGTGACGAACTAGGCTGCGGTTGCTGCGCAGGCGCTGTCGTGGCCGGCGCCGACGAAGCCATGGCGGGCTGCGATGTGATGCCTTCGCGATACACCAGGATCTCGACCCGGCGATTCTTGGCCCGACCCTGGGGATTGCTGTTATCGGCGGT
>CAMLCX010000132.1 GCA_946478635.1 uncultured Pseudomonadota bacterium | reverse complement strand
TTTAAATCGCCTTGCCATATTTGTTCTCAAAAACCTCTCTGTATCTCGGATCGACTATAGACGGCAAGGGCTGAAATAGGCACAGTGATTGCCGGGATGGATTTTCGTTGTTAAGTCACGAAAACGATTATAGGATCGCTCCCAATTATGAACCTGTCGGTGGGCAAGAACTGACCGACTCACTCAACAGTTAGCCGTGATCTTCCACGTGAAATCTATCGTGTTACCATGCAGCAGATGCTTAGCCGCTTCGGCAAAGGATCACGGCAGCGGATCGCCGTGGCTCAGCGACTTGAGCGAATCTACAGGGTAGCGATAGGTACTGGCCAAGTCGCGCGGTTCCTCGTTTTCGGCTCGTTTGTTACAGCCAAGTCGGATCCGGACGACGTCGATGTATTCCTGCTAATGGACGACGCGTTTGATATGAGCCGATTGACTGGCGAAACCCGAGTTCTTTTCGACCATGCAGCAGCACAGGCGCACTTCGGGGCGAGCATGTTTTGGTTGCGCCGTATTGCAGCCCTTGGTGGCGAAGAGCGAGCTATTGCCGATTGGCAAATCAAGCGCGATGGGACGTTCAGAGGGATCGTCGAAATTGTGGAGGAGAAAACATGATCGCAAATGATCAGGAACTTAAAGCGACTGTTGAGCGCATTGCTCGGTTTCAGGAACAGGTCGCCCAACTACGCCGCGTGGAATCAAACCCTGACAACTATCACGGCGCGGTCTCCGGGTTTCTGGCAGAGATCGACCGTATGCAACTCGAGGTACGGGAATACCTGAGCATTCACCCCGCCGATGTGACATCAACTAGCGCTTCGTGATCACGAACGGCTAACCAGCGGCTTGAGAAAGCCGCTGCGCGCTTCTCAGCCCTCGCGTTATCCCACCGACTGATCTTAGCCGTGCTGGCTCTCCAAAAACCTTTCCGCGTCGATGGCGGCCATGCAGCCCGTGCCGGCGGCGGTGACGGCTTGGCGGTAGACGTGGTCCTGCACGTCGCCGCAGGCGAAAACTCCGGGGATGTTGGTCTTGGTGCCGTCGTGGGTGAGAATGTAGCCGGTGGGATCCAGTTCCAATTGTCCGGCGAAGAGTTTGGAGTTGGGCTCGTGGCCGATGGCGATGAACAGCCCGTCGGTTTTGAAGTCTTCGGTCTTGCCGGTTTTTAGGTTCTTGAAGCGAACTCCGGTGACGCCGCCGGCCTTGGGATCGCCGTACACTTCCTCGACGACCGTGTCCCAAACAAACGAGATTTTGGGATTTTTCTCGGCGCGGTCTTGCATGATCTTGGATGCGCGCAGTTTGTCGCGCCGGTGCACGAGCGTGACTTTTGAGGCGAACTTGGTGAGAAACGTCGCTTCTTCGATCGCCGTATCGCCGCCGCCGACCACGACCAGTTCTTTATCCCTAAAGAAAAACCCGTCGCAGGTCGCGCACGCCGAAACACCGTGCCCCATAAGATTCATCTCGGACGGCAAACCCAAAAGCTTAGCCGAAGCGCCGGTGGCAATGATCAGCGCATCGGCGGTGTAGCTTTCTTTTCCAACGACGACCTGAAACAGACGCTGCTTTAAATTCGTCGAAACGACTTCACCAAAAATAATTTCCGTGCCGAAGCGCGCGGCTTGTTTTTTGAGTTCCTCCATCAGTTCGGGCCCCATGATGCCCTTGGGAAAGCCCGGGTAATTTTCCACGTCGGTGGTGATGGTCAATTGACCGCCCGGCTGCGGCCCCTCGATCACCAGCGGCCGAAGATTGGCGCGCGCCGCATAAATCGCCGCGGTCAAACCCGCCGCGCCGGAGCCCAAAATGATGACACGATAGTGACTTTGCTTATCCATCCGGTTTCTGTAACATAAAAACCATGACGCAGAAAGTAACGTCGCGCCGCGCAACCACAAAAGACTTTTGTAAGCACTTGGATTGAATGAACTACTGCAGCAAGGTCCGGGATGTCCGAAGAACGCGATGGAAATTATCCTAGTGGCGTCACCCCCGAATGCTTTTATCGGGGGTCCAGTTCCGGATTCGCCTGGATTCCCGCTTAAGGCATGCGGGAATGACGGCCCCCGGAAAGGAAATTAGCCAACCGCAACAAGCTGCTGCGAATTGGACCCGCAAACCATAGAGTGCAAATGATTTAGAAAACACTGAAAGCAGGCTGATTATGGCACCACTGAGTCACTTAGATGAACAAGGCCGGGCGCGCATGGTCGATGTAAGCGACAAGGAAGTCACGAGTAGAATCGCCATCGCGCGCGGAACCATCCACATGCGTGCGGAAACCCTGGCACTGATACTCGAAGAGAAAATCGAGAAGGGCGATGTCTTCTCGGTTGCGCGCGTCGCCGGTATCATGGCCGCGAAAAAAACTTCCGAGCTCATTCCCATGTGTCATCCGCTGAACATTACGTCGGTGGAAATCGAGCTTACGCCCGGCGAAAAACCCGCCCGTGTCGACATCGAAGCATCGGTGCGGGTGAGCGGCAAGACCGGCGTCGAAATGGAAGCGATGACCGCCGTTTCGGTCGCGGCGCTGACGATCTACGACATGTGCAAGGCCGTCGATCGCGAAATGACCATCGGCGAAGTCCGCCTCGCCAAAAAGAGCGGCGGCAAAAGCGGCACGTTCATCCGTAAGGACTAGCGAGATAAATGAACCACCCCGCAGCAAGCTGCGTGGTATCAGATGAAGCGATGGAAAGACCCCAAAGGAGTCACCCCCGAATGTCTCAATCGGGGGTCCAGTTCGGGATTCGCCTGGATTCCCGCTAAACACATGCGGGAATGACGGACTTCGGATTGAGCGTTGCGAAGACGCAGCAAGCTGCGCCATCCTTTTTGCCACGATCCAATCTCATGTTGACAATTTACCTAAAATCCGGCCGGGAGCGCCCTGTGCTCAACAGCCATCCCTGGATTTTCTCCGGCGCGATAGAGAGCGTCGACGGTCCGGCGGACACCGTCGGGGTTGCCGACATTTTTGACTGCAAGAAGAACTGGCTCGCCCGCGGACTCTACAATCCAAAATCGCAAATCCGCGTGCGCTTACTTACCTGGCAGCAAGAATCCATCGACGGCGATTTTTTTGCGCGCCGGCTGCGCCAGGCCGTTGGCTTGAGACAACGGCACTTATCCGCATCGACCACCGCGTATCGGATGGTCAACGGCGAGGGCGACTTCCTGCCGGGCCTCATCGTCGATCGCTACGACCGCTTTCTCGTCTGCCAATTTTTCACCGCCAGTATGGCGTTATTTAGAGAAGATATCATCGAAGCTCTCGGCTCATTCGATGGGATCACCGGAATCTTTGAACGGAGCGAAGGCCGGGTTGGCGGGGAAGAAGGCCTCCAATCCTCGATCGGGGTGCTCGACGGCGAAACGCCGCCGGAGAAAATCACGATCGAGGAAAACGGCTACAAATTTTTTGTCGACATCCGGCGCGGGCAGAAGACCGGCTTCTTCCTCGACCAGCGCGATAACCGGGTTTTTTTAGCCGGCGTGGCGCAGGACCGGACGGTTCTCAATTGTTTCTCGTTTACGGGAGCTTTTTCGATTTATGCTTGCGGCGGCGGCGCAAAGGAGATCGTCACGCTGGATTCATCGATGGCCGCGTTGGAGTTGGCCGAACAGAATCTCGATCTCAATGGCTTTGCGAACGCGCCGGGAGAAATTCTCAAAGGCGACGCCTTCGCCTATCTAAAAGAGATCGACAAAAAATTCGATTTGATCGTCCTCGATCCGCCGTCGCTGGCGCCCAAACGAACCGACCTGGATGCCGCCACGGGCGGCTACAAATTTCTCAATCTGCACGCTCTGAAACATCTCAACCCCGGCGGCATACTTCTGACATTTTCCTGTTCGCAGCATCTTTCCATCGACTTGTTCCAAAAAGTCGTTTTCGGCGCCGCCGTCGATGCGCACCGCAGAGTTGCCGTCACCAAGCGATTAAGCCAGCCGTTAGATCATCCATTTAGCCTGCATCATCCAGAAGGCGAGTACCTAAAAGGGCTCGCGCTCGTGGCATTGGACTAAAGCTCGGCCACTGTGGTAGACCGTTTGCCGCAGTATCTTTTTTTATAAACGTCAACCACCGCGAGGCGCGTATGCCGTCGTACCAGACCATCAAGGATTGGCCGGAGGAAGACCGGCCAAGGGAAAAGCTACTAAGCAAGGGCGCCCAGGCGCTAAGCGAAGCCGAATTGCTCGCCATCATCCTGCGAAACGGCGACGCCGGCAGCGGCAAAAGCGCGCTCGATCACGCCCGCGGGCTGCTCAACGACTTCGGCGGTCTGAAAGGAATCGAAGACGCATCGCCCAGCGAGCTCTCTGCCGTCAAGGGCATCGGCCCCGCCAAAGTTGCGCAAATCAAAGCTTGCCTGGAAATCGCTCGGCGGGTCGGCAGCCAGAAGTGGGAAACCGGCCAGCCGCTTCGCTCCTCCGAAGACGTCTACCAACATTTTCGCGAAAATCTCGGCAGGGAAATGCGCGAACATTTTTACGTCGTCCTCCTCAACAACAAAAACCGCAAGATCCGCGAAGTAAAAATCTCCGAAGGCTCGCTCACGGCCTCGCTGGTTCATCCGCGCGAAGTCTTCAATCCAGTGATCCGCGAATCCGCCGCAGCGGTGATCTTTGTGCACAATCATCCGAGCGGCGACCCGGCGCCCAGTCCGGAAGACGTAGACATCACCCGGCGCTTGAAAGAAGTCGGCGATGTGATGGGCGTGCGCGTGCTCGATCATGTGGTGATCGGCCACGACCGATTTTTTAGCTTCAACGACAAAGGCATGCTTTAGTGTCGTCGTCACATAGTTTATCTTCTTGCAAAAGCCGCTGCCAAAACGTTTGGACCCGCTCCTTTCCAACTCAGCGCGCCGATAGTGGAAATGGCTGAGGCGTTTCGGCAAAGTAACAATTCTTGATCTGCAAAAAATCCGGCCGCGAAAGCGCGAATTCATTGACATCGCGTTTACCCGCGTTTATCCTCATCTAGAGTTGTTCCGCAATCATCCCTTTTAATCATCAAAATTATGAGCGCCCTTGAATTTGGTAAACCAAGAAGACGGTTTGTTGCCGCCGGCGGTGTCGTTTTGGTCGCATTTGCAATCTTGCTTATCGGCGGGGTGATTTGGTTCGCGCCGCGTTTCGAATGGCACAAACCGCAGATCAAGTTGAGCCCCGATACGGACACGCTCGGCCTCGGCGCGCTCGTGATCGAAGCCAGCGATCGGGGCAGCGGCCTTAAATCTTTTAACGTGAATCTCGTCTCTGGCGGTACCGACTTCCCGCTGCTAGCGGAGCAATATCAGCAGCCGGTGCTGCAAAAGAGTTTCACCGTGGCGCTATCGTCGAAGCTCGCCGGTCTCAAGGAAGGACCCGCCGTGCTTCGAGTTACCGCTCGCGATCGCTCACTCTGGAGTTTTTTTCGCGGCAACGAAACATCCGTTCAAAAAAATATCACTATCGACATTACCCCCCCGACCCTTGAGCTCATGGCCGATGATCGCTATGTGAATTTCGGCGGCGTCGGAGTCGTTGTTTACAAGCCTTCGGCCGATACGGTGAACACAGGTATAAAAATCGGCAACTATTTTTTTCCCGGTTATAAGGGCCAGATCAAAGATCATCCGGATTATTTCATCGCCTTTTTCGCGCATCCGTACAATGTCGGGGAGGATCAAAGAGCGACGGTCGTGGCCGCTGATAAGGCGGGCAACACGCGCGAGATGAGACTCGTTTACGAGCTTAAAAACGTGAAATATAAAAAGAGTACGATTCCCATTTCCGATGCGTTTATCGCCGCAAAGGTCACCCCTTTGTTAAACGACGTGGGCGCGCGTCAGGGAAGCCCCAAAGATATTTTCATCAAGGTCAACCACGATATTCGAAAAGAAAACGATGAAAAGATTCGCTCGATTACGATGAAGTCGACGCCTAAGAGATATTGGCAGGGCGCCTTCAGCCAGCTCAGCAATTCCAAGGTTGAAGCGAATTTCGCCGATGCTCGAACCTACACCTACAACGATGTCGTGATCGACCACGCCTACCACCTCGGCTACGATCTCTCGGTGACCAAGCATTACGCCGCCGAGGCCGCCAACAGCGGGGTCGTCGCTTTTGTCGGCGATCTCGGCATTTACGGCAACACGGTCATCATCGACCACGGCCTCGGTCTGTTTACTTTGTCGTCGCATCTGAGCTCCATTGACGTCAAAGTCGGCGATCAGGTCCAGCAGCGGCAGCCCATTGGCAAAACCGGCGAAACCGGTCTTGCGGCGGGCGATCATTTGCACTTCGGTGTCTATCTTCACGGCGTGCCCATTTTGCCGGTGGAGTGGTGGGATCAAAAATGGATCAACGACAATGTTAATCCCAAATTCGAAGGCTCCACTGATTCCGGGGGCGGCGAGGCGGTGAAAATTTCCAAGGCCGCAGCCAAAACGACCCGCAAGCGAAAACGATAATCGAACCATCCCGGTTGTGAATCCGGGAGGCAACGGAAAACTCCTCGGTACGCTAAACTTCCGCCATGATTGTTTCCGGCAAGACAGTCGCGGAAAACATCAGCGAATTCGTCGCTCGGACTACAACAATACCGGCTTCGGCGCGCGAGCAGGCCAAACTCCACCTGCTCGATGGTTTGGCAACCATGATCGGCGGTGCCAAAGAACCGTCCAGCCGGATTTTGCGCCGGCATTTTGTTGCCCCGGTGAGACGCGGCGCCGCGACCGTACTTGGCGCATCCGTCAAATTTTCCGCCGAGCAGGCCGCGCTGCTAAATGGCGTGCAAGGCCATGTTTTAGATTATGACGACGCCCAACTTACCACCTTGCCGTCACGGCCGGCGGGCCAGCAAACTCATCCTACCACGCCGGTGCTTGCCGCGGTTCTCGCCCTCGCTGAAAGCCGCGGCGGGGCAGGGCCGGCACTCCTCGCCTCGTACATTGTCGGCGTCGAAGTCGCTTGCCGTCTGGGCGACGCCGTCCATCCGTGCCACTATCTTAACGGCTCCCATCCCACCGGCACACTGGGAGTCTTCGGCGCGGCCGCCGCGTGCGCTCATTTTCTCAAACTCGAACAAACAGCGATTCGCGAAGCGCTCGGCATTGCCGGTACGCTCTCTTCAGGGCTGCGCGCCAACCGGGGAACCATGGCCAAGGGACTCAACGCCGGGCATGCCGCGCAGAACGGCGTGCTCGCTGCCACCCTCGCGAACGAGGGCTTTACGGCATCCCAGAATGTTTTCGATGACCCGATGGGCTTTTTCCCTGCCATGTGCGGCAACCGAGTCGATAGAAAACTTTTACGATTCGGCAATCCATTTTTTTTCGACAACCCCGGCATCGCGCTCAAGCTTTACCCCTGTGCCGGAGTGCTCCATCCTGCTTTGACTCTGACACTCGACCTTCGCCGGCAATACCCGATCGAGGCAAATGAAATCGATCGAATCCGGGTAGCCCTCGATCAAAGTGCCGCCTCACCTTTGGTTTATGATTCTCCCAAAGACAGCCTTCAAGCAAAATTCAGCCTCAATTTCGCTCTCGCCGTGGCATGGATTGATGGCAAAGCCGGTTTGAAGCAATTTACCGTCGAGCGCGTAAATGATTCATCGGTTCGAGCGCTTATGAAACGAGTGCAGCTCGTGCGCGGCCCGGCGCCGCAGGAAAAATATGAAACCGGGATCGATACCGAAGTCGAGATTACGCTCAAGGGCGGCGCCATTCACCGCGCCCGCGGGTCGATCTCGCGCGGCCACCCCAGCCTTCCCGCCTCGCGCGCCGAGATCAAAGAAAAATTTCGTCAGTGCGCCGGCAACGTTCTGCCGGCAAGAGCGGTCGACAAGTTTTTAAACAACTTTTCGGCGCTTGAAAGCGCCTCCTCGCTCGCCTCATGGCTCCGCCCGCTCCGTCCGACCCGTCGTTGACTTTCCAACAGCCGGGCGGGATAGATGGTTAACCCGGGATTATTCGCGGTGTAGCTGCAATCGAGCTGCAACCCTTCCGGAATGAAGGTAAAGCCGCTGTGCCTTGAGGATGCAAACGGGCGAGTTGCCCATGAGGCCAGCAGCGAAAAGGTCACGGATTGTGCCCAGCGCCGAGAACAAAACGAGCCATTCGCTCCGGTGCCTTCTTTCCTCCAGGGTCACATCTCGATTAACAGAATCTCGTCGGATTTCTTCGTAGCACGAATAATCCGGGCTAACGCTTGTTTCGGAGGAATGAGACCATGCGAATCGTCGATCTCAGTATGACGGTGGAGGAATGCGACTCCGCTCCTTTTGCGCCCGAGGAAAAATATTTCAAATTGAAACCGATCATCAACTGGGAAGACAAAGGCTTTGTCTCCAACATCGTTGAGATGACGGTGCACGCCGGCACGCACATCGATTCACCACATCACTTTTTTCGCGACAAACCGTCCATTGAAAAATTGCCGATTGAGCCGATGATGAGCAAAGCCGTGGTTTTGGACCTGACCCCTAAGGGGAAAGCCCACGCCAGCATCACGCCGGACGACTTGATGGCAGCCGAACGCAAGCTCGCGCAGCAAGGTATCGAGATTCCAGCGGGTGGCATGCTTTTGCTTCGAACCGACTGGCCGAAAGGGCATGACACCACGGACCCCAAGTGGTGGAATGATTCGCCCTATCTTACCCAGGAAGCGGCGCAATGGATCGTCGAGAAAAAACCCTCGGTCGTCGGCTTCGACTTCGCTCAGGAAGAGAAAGGCTCGGACTATCAAAGCGCCGACCAGATTCTTGGCAGCGCCATGCGCGTGCACCGAACGATTCTACCCCGCGTGATTTTTCAGATCGAGAACCTGATCAACCTCGATCAGATCGGCTCCACCGCGCAGGTCGTGGCGCTGCCGGTAAAATGGAAGACCGAATCCGCGCCGGCGCGGGTAATCGCGATCCTCGACAATTGATTCCGCGCAATCGATGAACGCCGTTCGCGTCCACGAACTCGGCGGACCGGAAGTGCTCCGCTATGAGGAGATTTCCAACCCGCGGCCGAGACCGAGCGAGGTTTTAGTCAAGATCGCTGCTGCCGGGGTCAATTTTCTCGATATCTACTATCGCTCGGGATTTCACTGGGGCGGGCATCACAGCCGCGCGCTACCCTATATTCCAGGCGCCGAAGCCGCCGGAACCGTCGTTGACGTCGGATCGGAGGTTGACGGCATCAAAGCTGGCGATCGCGTCGCCTACGGTATATCCAACGGCTCGGGTTCCTACGCCGAATTTTACGCTGTTCCAAGTTGGCATCTCGTCAAGTTGCCAGGCTCCGTTGATTTCTCAACCGCCGCCGCGGTGATGCTCCAGGGCATGACCGCGCATTATTTGACGCATAGCACCTACGCCGTGAAGCCTGGCGACTGCGTGCTCATCCATGCCGCGGCCGGCGGGACCGGATTATTGCTGGTTCAAATCGCCAAAATGCGCGGCGCGCGCGTGATCGGCACGGTTTCATCGGATGAGAAAGCGCGCTTCGCGCGCGAAGCTGGAGCGGATGCAACGATTAATTATACCGAACAAGACTTCACCGTCGAAGTAAGAAAACTGACCGACGGCAAGGGCGTCAGCGTCGTCTACGATTCGGTGGGCAAGGAAACCTACGAGAGGAGCCTTGATTGTCTCGCGCCGCTCGGGTGCCTGGTCATTTTCGGCCAGGCCAGCGGTCCCGTGCCGCCATTCGATACCGCGGTATTGAATGCCAAAGGCTCTCTATCGCTGGCGCGTCCGAGCCTGACGCACAACGTTGCGAGTCGCGCGGATGTCGCCTGGCGCGCCAGCGATTTGTTCAAGTGGATCGAATCGGGCAAGCTCCGCGTCCGGATCGGCAAGACTTTCTCTTTGGCGAACGCATCCGAGGCGCACCGCGAAATGGAGTCGCGCCTCTCGATCGGCAAAATTCTCTTGGTGCCATAGAACTCATGTACGGTTGGCGCGCAAAGATCGGTCGTATTTCCCCTTCTCCCGAAACCGTCGGCTGCGAGGAATGGCGCCGGGCGCTGCCGGAGGGCGTGTGTCTGGTTGAGACCCGCACGCTGCTGCACGATGTAACGGTAGAAGGGCTTGCCGAAACCGTCAAGCAAGTAGAACGAGCCGCCCTGGAGCTCGCTTCCGCCGAAGTGGACGTCATTCTTCAAGCCGGTACCGCCATCGCGTTTTTCCGCGGTTTCGGCCACGATCAGGATCTCAGCCGCCGCATCACCGCCGCAACCGGCATCAAGGCGACTACTTCGCTAACGGCCGTAGTCGAATCGCTCCGCGTCCTCGGCATCAAGCGCCCGGCAATTGCGACTTCCTACATTGCCGAGATCGACGCGCGGCTGGTCGATGTCTTGGGGCAGTCTGGTTTTGAAGTTGCGGCGATTCGAGGCATGGGACTCAAACGCAGCATCGACATGGGCAAAGTCATGCCCGAAGAAACCTACCGCCTGGCTCGCGAAGTAGCCCGCTCCGCAATCGACGCCGATGGCATCTTCATTTCTTGCGGCAACCTGCGCAGTTTCGAAGCGATCGAGGAATTAGAATCAGAGACCGGACTACCGGTCGTCACCAGCAATCAGGCCGGATTGTGGCAGACACTCAGAATGGTTGGCATTAGCGATCAATTGCCCCACCTCGGACAGCTGCTGATACAGCATTAGCGACTAGCGGACTGTAACGCGGTCGGTTAGCGTCTAAAATCGCATGCCCTCGGCACAGCTCAGGGCGAACGAAACCGTTCGTGGTGAGGCTCTCGAGCCATGAACCGTGGCGGAGCTGCAATCGAACCTCGGAATATCTCCCGCAAAGGCGCCAAGGT
>CAMLCX010000131.1 GCA_946478635.1 uncultured Pseudomonadota bacterium | reverse complement strand
AGGACTCTAAGCGGCGCTCCCTGGATCGCCGCCGCGACCGAATTTCCAATGACCGCCCAGTAGTCGAGTTCACCGCTGACCAATGCGGCGAGCGCAACGGTGGGATTGATGCGGATGACCTCTGCTTGAAGACCATCCTCGTGGAAGCCCCGCTTTTCCGCCAGAGCGAGAGGAAGAAATTGAGCGTTGAGCTGCGGAACGCCGACGCGGATTTTCTCAACCGCGAGGGCTGAAGTTTCTAGGATGACAATTGCGAGCAGGGCCAAAAGACTCTTCCTCATCGGAAACCTCCTGGCTACAGCGTCAATTCGTTTCGATCCCAGCTCCCGTTGCAAATGTCCTATGCGCGACAGGCCGAGTCTTGAACCACGCCTACTTAAGCTCCGCCTTCTTGCTCATACAAAACTTCCGCACCGCCGACCGGTACCTCGCCATCAGTTCTTCGTTCGTTTCGACCACGGACGTGGCGAGCACGTTCGCTTCTGTCAGCGCGCTTCGCGCCAGGACGTATAGGCTTCATAAGGAACATCGGTCGCTGTTGTCAACCCATAGATTTGCCACACAACCCACGATATTTCTCAACACCACCGGCGAAAATGAGCGGAGGGTCATTGGCCAGCGGCAGCGCCACGGGTATGATGACTCATACCCAGAGCGCAACTCTTGACGCGAGCTTTGCGAATTTCCTGAGCGAATAATTTCCGCCGCTTTTGAAACGTAAAGCGTATGAAAATATGAACGTGTTACCTGCCCCCTGTCGCACCCTAAACTGAGGAGCCGGGGTTTCCCCATCGCGCTTGCGACATCAGCCGTTGTTGCAAAACCTCTTGAAGCTGACACCCATTTTTTTACACGATACGATCGCTTGCATCGTCATGGCTAATTCTGTATCGTCCGCAGGTTCCCAGGTTTCTCGCTATGCGGGCGATTAAAGTAATATTTGCGCTCTCCTTGGGAGTTACTGGAATTTTCGGTTGTGCAACCAACGAGCGGTTGTATCATCGCACGGCCGAATCGAACGTTCAGCTCCCGCCGGCAAAATCCCCTGTTGAGATTTATTCGAATTCGACCCCGGCTCCTCTAATCCCGCAAGCCGTCGTGCCGCGGGCCCCGGAGCCGCGGTCAACGTCGTCACGCAACCCACTCGCCCAAATGCGCGATGCGGAATTGGCGGGACAGTCCGATAGCGTCGAAGAGAAACCTGCGCCTCCGGCAAAACCAGCGGTTCCGGCGCAACCCGGACGCGCTTTTCAAGCAGACAATCGCCTGCTGGAGTTGTTGGAAAAAGATCTCGACAAAGCCGTGGATTTGCCTGCCGAGCAGCGGCGCCTACAGTTTTCCAAGGAAGTCATTGACAATTCCAAAGTGCGCCACTTTATCAACTACTACTCGAACACCGGGAAAAACCGCTTTCGCGAGTTGCTCGGCCGCTCGGGGAAATACATGCCGATGATTGCGAAAGTCTTCAACCAGGAAGGACTGCCGGAGGAACTTGGCTATCTGGCACTTCTGGAAAGCGAGTTCGTTGTCAACACGACCTCGCGAAACGGCGCAGTCGGATTGTGGCAATTTATCGCGCCGACAGCGCGCCGATATGGCTTGCGTATCGATGAATGGGTCGACGAACGGCGCGATCCGGTAAAGTCGACTCGCGCGGCCGCGGCCTATCTGAAAGATCTGCATAACTATTTTGGGCGCTGGTATCTGGCAACGGCGGCTTACAATGCCGGACCGGGAACGATCGACAAGGCGCTCCAGCAGAGCGGCGCCAAGGATTTCTGGAGCATCAAAGCCAAGGCACAAATGAGCGACGAAACGCGAAATTTCGTACCCAAATTCGTCGCCATTGCGCTGATCGCAACAGATCTAAAAAAATACGGGTTTGACGACATTCAGTACGAGACTGCGCTGGACTACGAGCAAATTGAACTCAAGGCGCCCATGAAGCTCGCGACGCTGGCAGAGATCGCCGAATCGAATATCGCGGTGATCCAGGAGCTCAACCCAGCGTTGCTGCGCCCTTCTACCCCGCCGAACGATGTTTCTTTTCGCGTGAATCTACCAGTAGGAAAAGTCGCAGTGTTTCTCGTCAAGGCAAGCGAGAAAAACTTGGAAAAGGAGACGGAGGCTGCGCGATTAGTCACTCACGAAGTCAAAATAGGCGAGACGCTGTTCTCTATTGCCCGCCGTTACGGCATGGAAGTGCGCGCATTGATGGAGTTTAACAGCCTGACCACTCCAACGCTGCGCATCGGTCAGAAACTCAGAATTTTGCTGCAGCGTATCCGCGGAACATTGCACTAAACCTAGCCGCGCTTGTTCATCGGCAAGTAATCCCGCGTCTCTGCTCCCAGATAGACCTGCTTCGGCCGCGCCAGCTTCTGGTCCGGATCGGTGAGCATTTCTTCCCATTGCGCAATCCAGCCGCTGGTGCGGGGAATCGCAAAGAGTACGGGAAACATGTCCATCGGCAAACCCATGGACTGATAAATCAACCCTGAATAGAAATCCACGTTCGGATAGAGTTTGCGCTTGATGAAATAATCATCCGATAACGCGATACGCTCGAGCTCGAGCGCTATTTCAAGGAGCGGATTGCGGCCACAGACCTGGAAAACTTGATCGGCGACTTCCTTTATAATCTTGGCGCGGGGATCGTAATTCTTATAGACCCGATGGCCAAAGCCCATCAGTCGCCCCTCACCGCCTTTAACTTTCTTGATGAACTCAGGCACCTTCTCCTTCGAGCCGATTTCCATGAGCATTCTCAACACGGCTTCGTTGGCGCCGCCGTGTAAAGGGCCGTAAAGCGCCGCAGCGGCCGCGGCAACCGCCGAATAGGGATCGACCTGCGAACTGCCCACGCTGCGCATGGCATTCGCGCTGCAGTTCTGCTCGTGATCAGCGTGCAGGATGAATAGAATATCCAGGGCGCGCTCGAGCACCGGATTGGGCTTGTACTTGAGCTCGGTCATTTTGAATAGCATGTTGAGAAAATTGCCCGTATAGCTCAGGTCATTGTCGGGATACGAAAAGGGCAAGCCCAGGCTGTGACGGTAAGCGAACGCCGCTAAGGTCGGCATTTTGCTGATCAAGCGATAGGTTTGATCCCGGCGGGACTTGACGTCAAAGATCTTTTTGGCCTCAGGATAAAAGGTGGAGAGCGCGCCCACGGTGCTCACCAATATCCCCATAGGATGGGCATCGTGGTGAAATCCGTCGATGAGCTTTTTGATGTTTTCGTGAATGATCGAATGATAGGTAATGTTGTGAGTCCACTGGTCAAGCTGGGACTTATTCGGCAACTCGCCGTAAAGAATCAAATAGGCCGTCTCCAAGTAAGTGCTCTTCTCGGCGATCTGTTCGATCGGATAGCCACGATAGCGCAGGATCCCTCGATCGCCATCGATGTAGGTGATTTTGCTCTGGCACGAAGCCGTGTTCATGAAACCGGGATCGTAGCTGACGATCCCATCGTCTTCGGTTACTTTTATTTGGAACAGATCGGTCGCCTTAATGGCGCTGTTCTTGATCGGAACGGTGTATTCTTTACCGGTCCGATTATCGATAATAGTCAAAGTGTCTGAAGCCATCGTATCAACCTCTCACGTCGAGCTTGGCACGTTTCTTTCTAGAACATCCCCATGCCGCGGTCAACTCCGTTTCGCCCGCTACGGCGCAAGCCGCCAGCCGACTTTCCACTGCGACGGCGCCCGGATACAGCAGACCAGCGTGGCGGGTAAAAACTCTGCGGCCGGCCGTTCCGGATCGCCGTTTACCAATAGACCCGCCAACCGGCTCATGAACGGCAAATGACCGACAAGCAAAATCGAATCCGTGGCGGCTTCAAGCTCGCCCTTTACGATTGCCGGGTCATCCTCCGGCAACAAGCCGGAGAGTTCCGCCGCGCTCCCAACCGGCATGAGATACCCGGCCAGGATCTCGGCGGTTTCCTTCGCGCGCAGGATCCCCGAATGATAGATCGCTGAAACCCGGATATTGCGCTCACGCGCCAATCGTGCGACCTCTTCGACGTTCCGGCGCCCCTCGGATGACAACGGTCGTTGCGGATTCTCGGAAGCGGCCAGGGCTTCACCATGCCGCATGAGAAAGAAATTCACGACGAGCTAACCTCTCACGCCGGGTGGATGACAATCGACTTTACACGGAACTGATGACGTTTCCGCAACTGCGAGTCGACGATGACAGAGAACCGTGTTGGAGCGCCGGATTTGCTTGCGCTTGGTTGCAAAAGACCGATGTTCATATAGTATGCCGCTCAACAATTTGCAAATCGAGCGTTCTCTGCGACGCGCCTTCGGCAGCCGTGATCGAATTTCGCAAGGTCAATAAATGGTTTGGCTCGCTTCATGTCCTCAAAGACATTGATTTGAGCATCGCGGCGGGAAACGTCGTTGTGGTCTGCGGGCCGAGCGGCAGCGGCAAGAGCACGCTGATCCGCTGCATCAATCGGCTTGAAACCGTCCAATCCGGCGATATCATCGTCGATGGCCGCTCGGTGTGCGATCCGCGCCTCGACACAACCAGCTTGCGCGCCGAAGTCGGCATGGTTTTTCAATCGTTCAACCTGTACCCGCACATGACCGTGTTGGAAAATATTACGCTCGCGCCGACGAAAGTGAAAAGACTATCCCGCGCAGAAGCCGACAAGATCGCCACTGAACTCTTGAATCGCGTCGGCATTCCCGACAAAGCCGACGTCTTCCCCGCCAATCTTTCCGGCGGCCAGCAGCAGCGCGTAGCCATCGCGCGCGCGCTGGCGATGAAACCGAAAATCATGCTATTCGACGAACCCACGTCGGCGCTCGACCCGGAGATGATCAATGAAGTTTTGGAAGTGATGACCGATCTCGCGCGAGAGGGCATGACGATGGTGGTGGTCACCCACGAGATGGGCTTTGCCAGGCGGGTAGCCCACCGCGTCGTCTTCATGGACCAAGGCGAAATTATCGAAGCCAACGAACCGGAAAAATTCTTTGCCGCGGCCGAATCGCCTCGTGCCCGACAATTCTTGAGCAAAATACTGTCCCACTGAGGAGTACGCGATGAAACGGTTTTTTTTCTTTTGGCTCATCAGTTTATTGTGTATCGCAGCCCGGGGTTCGAGCCAGGCGGAAACCACGCTCGAAAAAATCGACAAGAGCGGAATACTGACCATCGGCACGCGCCGCGGTTCTCCGCCGTTCGCCTACATCAACCAGAATAATGACTGGGTGGGGTTCTCGATCGAGTTGGTCGAGAAGGCCGTGCTACCCGCGCTCAGCAAGAAATTAAACAAGCAAATAAAGCTCGAGAAAAAAGAATCGACGCCGCAGACGCGCATTCCGCTGCTGACCGCCAATTCCGTAGATTTGATCGCGGAAACCATGACCGATACGCAAGCGCGCCGCGACAGTGTCGATTTTAGCCTGACATTTTTTGTCACCGGGGCGCAGTTCCTGGTCAAAAAAGGCAGCCCGATTAAAGGCATTCAGACGATCGCCAACCGGCGAGTTGCGGCACAACAAGGCTCGACCAACGCCAAAATCGTCCGCGAGCGCGTACCCACCGCAAAGCTGTTGGAATTCCCCGACCAACCGGCCGCCTTCCAAGCTCTGGCTCAAGGGCAGGTGCAAGCCTATACGAACGACGGCATTCAACTCGCGGGATTGCGCGCAAAAGCGCCCAAGCCGGACGACTGGGCGGTCGTAGGAGATTTTTTCTCCTACGAGCCTTACGGCATGGCGATGAGGAAAAATGACTCCGACTTTCGCCAGGCGGTCAACGTCGGCTTGATGGATGCCATTTCCACTGGCCGTTATTTTGAGATCTATGAAAAATGGTTCGGTCCCAAAGGCGAAGTGCCATACCCTATGTCAGCCGAGACCAAGCGCTTCCTACAAATGCAAGTCGTTCCGAAGTAAGAAGAGGCGTGAGGCAATAGGCTCGCGGCGAGAGCACGAAGACATCCAGCCTTTTTCCACTCTCGCCTTTCGCCTCACGACTCACGCCTTCTTGGCAACATGACTTACCAATTCTCCTGGACCGTGCTGTGGAGCGGGCAGACCGGCGCATGGCTGCTCCAGGGCATTCTTGTAACGCTCCAGATCTCCGCTCTTGGTTGGCTCGCCGCCGTTGCTTTGGGAATCATTTCCGGCGCATTTCGCACTGTTCCGATCGCGGTTTTGCGCTGGCTCGCCGCCTGCTACGTCGAATTCTTCCGCAACGTCCCCCTGCTTGTTTGGATGTTTTTTTGGTATTTCGGTATGCCGCCGCTGCTGCCCGAAGCGATGCGAGAATGGCTGTTGGACCATGGCGCGGAATTCTGGGCCGCGGTGTGCGCGTTGGGCGTTTACCACGGCGCGCGTTTTTCCGAGGTGATTCGCGCCGGCATTCTCTCTATTCCGAAAACCCAGCTCGAAGCCGCCGTCTCAACGGGGCTCACGGTGCTGCAAGCATATCGCCTGATCATCGTGCCCATCGCATTGCGCCTGATCGTTCCGCCCGCGACCAACGAAACGCTCAACCTTCTTAAAAACTCCTCGGTCGCATTGACCATCGGCGTAGCCGAATTGACCTTTCAAACCCGCCAGATCGAAACTTATACGGCGAAAGCCTTCGAAGCCCTTGCCGCCGGAACGATCATCTATCTGGCGCTTTGTCTGGCGATCGCCACAATCATGTCGTGGGTGGAGCGACGCGTGGCCATTCCCGGCATGATCGCCCGCGGACAATCCAGCGAGTTCTAGTATGGATTTCCGAGTCGTCGCCGATAATTTTTCCTTTCTCATCCTGCAAGGTTTCATCGGCTTCGGATCCTTTGCCGGCGGCACACTGCGCCTGGCGCTGCCGGCAATCGTGCTTGGATTTCTCCTTGGAACGCTTGTCGGGCTCGCGCGTTTGTCGCGGACACCGTGGGTAAGACTGCCATCCACAATTTATGTGGAGTTTTTTCGCGGCGTGCCGCTGGTCATGGTCATCTTTTGGTTTTGGTTCATCGTTCCCGCGCTGCTCGGCCGATCGTTGCCTGAATACGCCGTTGCGCTCACCGCTTTCGTAGTTTTCGAGGCCGCCTATTTCGCGGAAATCGTGCGCGCGGGAATTCAATCCGTGCCCCGGGGCCAGGTCGAAGCGGCCACAGCGACGGGGCTCGCGCGCGCGCCGATGATGCGCCACGTGATCCTGCCGCAAGCGCTGCGCAATATGATTCCGGCCTTGGTCACCCAATTTATCGTCCTGCTCAAAGACACCTCACTGGCGTCGATCATCGGCTACGTCGATCTGACCAAAGCGGCGCAGATCGTCAACAACCGCGAGATCCGGCCCTTCGAGCTCTACCTTTTTATCGCCGTCGTCTACTGGCTGTGCAGCTATGCGATGTCGAGGTACGCCCAAAGATGGGAGAGAACAACGGATCCAAATGCAACGTGAAAGACTTTCATCGCCATAAACCGTTTTGACGACGGATTCCTGCGGTTGACGGGTTTGACTAGGCTCGTTATACCCAAAGCACTCTGCGAGAATCACCAACCGTCATCACCGCTCCGCCGCTACAGTTGAACAGAATGCTCTTCCTGAAAGACACACCGATTAATCAAATCCTCTCGATGAATGAAATGATCGAGACCATCGAAGACACGCTTAAAGAAGTCGCCCAGGGACGCGGCTTTGAGTTGCCGCGGCGACGCATTCATCACCCCAATCGGATGATATTCGGCGTGCTTCCCGGTTCCGTGCGCGGCGTCATGGGCGCCTACATCCAGACCGATCTGGACCGCCGTATTCACCATGAGACCGTAGTTCTGTACAGCAACGAAACCGGCGAACCACTTATCTTTTTTCAGGACTGTTCGATTAACGAGTATCGAACCGGCGCCGCCGGTGGCATCGGCGCCAAATATCTGGCGAGAGCGAACGCCAGTACCGTCGCCGTGATCGGCAGCGCCGTGCATGCCGAAACTCAACTCAAAGCCGTGGCGGCCGTAAGACACTTGACACAGGTCAAGGTCCATAGCCCGACACCGGCGCATCGCGAGGCTTTCGCCGAAAAGATGAGTCAAGAATTGGAAATACCGGTAAGCCCGATAGCCGAAGCTCAAGACGCCTTGACGGATGCCGATATTGTCATTACGGCAACCAACGCCAGGACGCCGATTTTCGACGGCGACTGGCTCCGGGCGGGAGCCCACGTCACTTCGATTGCCAACGGCGACAAGACACGGACCCGGCAGGAATTAGACGACACGACAATGCGTCGTGCCGACCTGATATTCGTCACTTCGAAAGAAACCGTTTGCGTCAATGAAAGCGACGTCTTCCGCGCCGTGCGCGACAAAGTCATCGACTGGGATCGCGTGCATGAAATTTCCCGGCTTTTGCTTGGCGAAGTGTCCGGGCGAACGAGTGAGAATCAGATCACGCTGTTCAAGCTTCAGGGCACCGGCATCATGGACGTAGCGATCGGTTTGCGAGCCTATGAGCGGCTCAAGAACGGCAACCTGGCGCAAACTCTCTGATCGATATCACGCCATTCGAAGAAGCCCGCTTTGGTGTGAATTTCGCGTCACGCCTGATCGTCAAGCTAACCCACCGTCGAAACTTTGCCGGGGCGAATTTTATATATCACTCGCACCTCTCCCGGCGCGCGCAAAGGATAGCGATCCTTGTCGAGATACTTTTTCGCCAGAGCATCGATATGCGCGTCCGCGCCGTTCTCCGTGATTTCCACGATATCGCCGCGAATCGCGAGATAGCGATAAGGATTGTCCGGATCTTGGATGGACAAGGCGACCTTTTTGGCCCGCCGCATGTTTTTGTCCTTCAGTCGGCCTTTGGCCGAATTTATTCGGATATGCGTTCCGTCAAAATCGTACCACACGGGCGTCACCTGGGGACTTCCGTCCTGCATCAGTGTCGCCAGATGCGCGTATCCGCGCTTTTTGAGAATGTCTTTGAATGCATCAGGAATTTGTGCAGCCATGAAATCACTCCTTTTTCATTCAACCCATCAATGAAAATAGTTCGGCAATTCGCTTAAATGATCGATCAACACATCGGGTTTGGCGGCGATCAGCCGACTTTTATCCCCAAGCCCATCGGTCACGCCGCAGGTCATGACACCCGCGCGTTTTCCTGCTTCCACGTCGGTATCGCCATCGCCCACCATCAAGGCGCTTGTCGACGCCGTGTGAAACCGCTCCAGCGCCAGCTTGAGAAGCGCCGGGTGCGGCTTCTTCTCGGCCGCGCTATCTCCGCCCAAAATGAGATCGAATCGGTCCGCTACACCGAGACCTCGCACGACCGCTTCGGTCAGGCGTTGAATTTTGTTGCTGACCACAACCCGCAGCTTGCCGCGAAACTCGTCCAGCACGTCGCAAACACCTGGATAGAGAACTGTCTTGTCAAGCAAATGCGCTTCATAATGTTGAACGAAGACGCGCATCGCTTCCAAAAAATGCTCATCGCTATTTATCGGCAGGGAATATCGGATCATGTGCTCGACGCCGCGCCCGACATTGGCGTAGACCTCCTGTGCTGCCAGCGACACCAAACCAAAACGGGCCCGGGTAAAATTAACTGAATCGGCGAGATCGGGACCCGTATCTGCAAGCGTTCCATCGAGGTCAAACATGATCAAATCCACGCGCCGTTTCATATTGTTTGATTGAAATTGAAATCGAACGGTAAGTCAACGCGCCTGTTTGAGCCAAAAACAGCAAGGGTGGCTTGCCTCGCTCCATCCACCAGGGAACTCTCTGCGTAGGGACCCGTTCTTAAACGATTTGAACGTTTTGAACTGCTTGAACTATTTGAACGTGTTAATCGAGTATCTCTTTGCGCAAACCCTCCGAGTTGTGTAACAGTAACGCCACTGCCCGGGCTTTTGGAATTTATGCGGAGGTCATCGATGAAGCAAAAACAACACTATCTAGTCATCCTAGTTGCGATCGCCTTTGTTTCCCTATCGTCGGGGAAAGCGCCAGCCGCCGACAAGCTCAATACTGCATATATCTCGACGACACCGGGTTCGTCCACCGTCCTACAGGTCGCCAAAGATGCCCGTATATTCGAAAAACACGGCATCGACGCCACCGTTATTTTCATCTCTGGCAGCGTGCGCGGCATTCAGTCAATTCTCGCGGGAGAAATTCCCATCGGCGAAGGCGGCGGCCCCGGACTCGCGAGCGCGCGGCTCGCCGGCGGCGATGTCGTCGCGATCGCCGGCAACGTCAATGTGTTACCCTATTATCTCGTCGCGCACCCGAGCATCAAAAAGCCTGAGGAGCTAAAAGGTAAGATCGGCGGCAATCATATCGCCGGCACGACGGCCGAGTTCGCGCTCAAAGTAGGGCTCAAAAAAATCGGTCTCGATCCGCTGAAAGATGTCAGCTTGAGAGTCATCGGCGGCTCCCTCGAGCGCATGGTGGCGTTGCAAAAAGGCATCGTGCAATTCACCGTGGTGACCGAAGCCGGAAAAGCTCAGGCAGAGAAACTCGGCTACCCCACCGTCGTCGACATGGTCGCGCTGCAAATCCCGTTTCCGCAAAATGGTGTTTACACCTCGACAAAATTGATTCGAGAGAATCCAGACCTGGTGCGCCGCTACATGCGCGCCTACACCGAAGCGATCTATTTTTATAAGACGCACAAGGAAGACGTATTTAAGATCATGAGAAAATATTCCCGCGTGGATGATCGCAAGTTTCTTGAAGAGGCATGGGATTGGCACACCAAGTTCATGCCCGAGGCGCCCTATCCACCCGCAGAGGGCTATCAGCTAGTTCTGCAAGATATGGCCGAAAAAAATCCGAAAGCAGCCCAAGCCAACGTAAAAGATTACATGGA
>CAMLCX010000130.1 GCA_946478635.1 uncultured Pseudomonadota bacterium | reverse complement strand
CTGAGCCCCTGCATTGACGCCTTCCTGGCGATGGCCGCGGTGGAGAAGGGGTTGGCCAGAAATACCCTCGATGCCTACGGCCGCGACCTAGCCAAATTTTCCGCGTTTTTAATTTCCCAGGGTGTCGGCGAGTGGCCTCAGATCGACGGGTTGCATATCCGATCCTTTGTGAGTTCGCTGCGCGCCGCCGGTTTGAAGTCGAGAAGCATTGCCCGTCATATGGTCACTGTTCGGCGGTTGTTGCATTTTCTGCGGACGGAAAACGTTATCGAAGAGCGCGCACTGCCCGACATATTGCTTTCGCCGGGTCCAAGGAAGCTGCCACATACACTGTCCGGCGATGACATCGGGAAGCTGCTGGCTCAGCCTGACCCGAACGAGCCCCTGGGCGCGCGCGATCAGGCGATGTTGGAGATCCTCTATGCCACTGGTTTAAGAGTGTCTGAGTTGGTGCGGCTCGAGATCCGGCAGATCAATCTCGACGGCAACTATCTGACCATCAAAGGGAAGGGCTCCAAGGTGCGGGCCGTGCCGTTCGGCAAGTGGGCGCGCGATGGGCTTTTGGCGTACTTGAAGCAAGGACGAACCAAGTTGCTCAAAGGCAAGAGCAGCTCGTTTGTCTTCACCAATCGCTCCGGCAATCCTTTGACCCGCCAAGGTTTTTGGAAAGTGATCCGGCGCCATGCGTTGCGCGCGGGCATCGAAAAACGGGTTACGCCGCACACCCTGCGCCATTCCTTCGCGACCCATTTGCTCGAAGGCGGCGCGGATTTACGATCGGTGCAGTCGATGCTCGGCCATGCCGATATTGCAACGACGCAAATCTATACACACGTGGACGGCGCGCGCTTGAAGAAAGTACACCGAGAGCATCATCCGCGCGAGCGCACGGCTGTGAAAAAATCGGTGCGCGAGTGACCTCGTGGTGAGGGGTTTTGCCAACGAACGAGTTCTGCCCATGACTCCAGTAATCCAATACTCCATCACTCCAATTCCCATTCTCGACCTTGTCTTTTGCCATGTCATGCCGTATTCATAAAGCAACTCCCCACGAGACGGTCTTGGAACAAATCGTCGGTCAAATCATTATCTGGGCCCTTCCTGTGCTGGTCGCCGTGGTTTTTCACGAAGTGGCGCACGGCTGGGTAGCGTATCGGTTGGGTGATCCAACGGCAAAGCAGCTCGGCCGTTTGACGCTCAATCCGTTCGCTCATGTCGATCTTTTCGGTACGATTTTGGTCCCCCTGATGCTCATTATCGCCCACTCACCATTCGTTTTCGGCTACGCCAAACCGGTTCCGGTCAACTTCAACAATCTGCGTAATCCCAAGCGCGACATGATTTGGGTGGCCGCCGCCGGACCGGTGACCAATCTGCTGCTCGCGGCTGTGTGCGCCTGGATTTGGCGCCTCATGGCGCCGATGACGGCTGTCCAGGGAGAGCCGCTATCATCCTCGGGCCTGGTTGATTTTTTCGCGCCGCTGGTCTTGATGGCTCAGAGCGGCATCTTGATCAATGTAACTTTGGCTGTTTTCAATATGCTGCCGCTGCCGCCGCTGGACGGTGGCCGAGTCCTCGTGGGCCTGATGCCGCAGGCGCTTTCACGCAAGATCGCGCGCATCGAACCCTTCGGGTTTATCATCCTGATCGTGCTGCTGATGACGCGGACCTTGGATCACATCATCGATGCGCCGACCGAATTTCTGTTGAAACTCTACCTGGGAGTCTTTTAGATTACGCAACCATGGAAACCATCGTGAGCGGCATGAGGCCCACTGGGAAACTGCATCTTGGACACTATCATGGCGCGCTGGTCAATTGGCTGCGGCTGCAAGAGCAATTTCAGTGTTATTTTTTCGTCGCCGATTGGCATGCTTTGACCACCGACTACGCCGCGCCGCAGGGCATCCGCGAGAGCACCATGGAAATGGTGATGGACTGGCTGGCTGTCGGCCTCGACCCGAAGAAGTCGGTGATCTTCCGCCAATCGCGCGTGAAGGAACACGCCGAGCTGCACTTGCTCTACTCGATGATCACCCCGGTGTCCTGGCTCGAGCGCAACCCCACTTACAAGGAACAGATGAAGGAGGTCGTTGGCAAGGACCTTTCCACCTACGGCTTCCTCGGCTATCCGGTGCTGCAAGCCGGCGACATCACGATCTACAAAGCCAACAAGGTTCCGGTGGGCGTCGATCAGGCGCCGCACGTTGAATTGACGCGTGAGATCGTGCGGCGGTTCAATCAGCTCTACCGGCCGATCTTTCCCGAACCCGACGTGCTTTTGACCGAAGCGCAGAAGGTGCCGGGGTTGGACGGCCGCAAGATGAGCAAAAGCTACGGCAACGCGGTTTTTTTATCCGACTCGCCCAAGGAGATTGACGCGAAGATCAGCCGGATGATGACCGATCCCGCGCGGGTGAAGCGCACCGATCCCGGCGAACCGGAAAAATGCCCGGCGTTCCAATTGCATAAAATTTACTCCACGCCAGAGGAAATCCACGCCGTCACGACGGGTTGCCGCACAGCCGGCATCGGCTGCCTCGAATGCAAGAAGATCATGATCAAACATGTGATCGAGGATCTGGCGCCGATCCGCGAGCGGCGCGCCCAATACGAGAACCACCCGGAGAATGTGGAAGAGATACTGGAGAACGGCACCCAGGCCGCGCAGAAGGTCGCCGGCGCAACCCTGGCCGAAGTGCGCGAGACGATAGGACTGTGAGCACAAAAGTACGATTGGAGATTTTCGAGGGGCCGCTCGACCTCTTGCTCCATTTGATAAAAAAGAACGAAGTCAGCATCACCGACATTCCCATCGCCACGATTACCGAGCAGTATCTGGCGACCCTCGATCTCCTGGAGAGCTTGAACCTGGACGTCGCCGGGGAATTTCTGGTCATGGCGGCGACTCTGATTCACATCAAATCGCGCATGCTCCTGCCGGCCGGCGACGAGGAGTCCGACGAGGACGAGGGCGTCGATCCACGCGCTGAACTCGTCCGCCGTCTGTTGGAATACCAGCGCTACAAAGAGGCGGCGGCGGAATTGGAGCAGCGCGACGTGCTCACGCGCGATGTCTTTGTCCGTGAATCGGCGTCTGCGGAAGAAGCCGGACCGCGCGAGTTTCGCGAAGTCTCCGTGCTCGAGCTTTTCGAAGCATTGAAACGCGTCATTGATCGCTTGCCCAAGGACGTCGTTCATGAGGTTCTGCTCGAGAAGATCACGGTGCGCGAGAGAATGACCCTGCTGCTCGACAGATTGCGCCATGAAAGCCGGATGACTTTCGAATCCCTTTTCGCCGACGTGAAATCGCGTCTCGAAATCGTCGTGACATTTTTGGCGATGCTGGAGCTGGTTAAAGTGCGGGCGATCCGCATTTTCCAAGACCAACCGCGGGGCGAGATCGTGATCGAAGCCGCGGCGGGAATGGATGAAGCCGCGGAACGGGTCGTGCTCGACGAAGCCGAGGAAGATCAACATGGAGCGTGAGGAATTAAAATCCGTAATCGAGAGCCTCTTGTTTGTCGCCGACGGGCCGCAAACACTGCAGCGTTTCGGGGAGCTGCTCGACCCCGTGGACCGGCAGTCGATCCGGGAGGTCTTGAGCGAACTGCAGGGCGAATACGAAAATCAAAATAGAGGGGTTCGCCTGGTCGAAGTCGCCGGCGGGTACCAGCTGCGCACGGCGAAGGCGAACGCCGATTGGGTGAAAAAATTTCTTGGCGGGCGGCCTGCCAGGATGAGCAAAGCAACCCTGGAAACTTTGGCAATCGTCGCCTATCGCCAGCCCATAACCAAGGCGGAAGTCGAGGCGATCCGCGGGGTGGACGTCGATGGTGTTCTGACGACGCTGCTCGAGCGCAACCTGATCCGGGCGGTGGCGCGCAAGGACGTGCCGGGCCGGCCGTTTCTCTACGGCACCACGCCCGAGTTTCTGCAGCTCTTCAATCTTAAGGATCTTTCACACCTGCCGACGCTGAAGGAGATGGAAGAAATCTCGCTGCCGGAAATCTCCGGTGATGCGCTGCCCGTCGATCTCCTCGAAGAAAGTTAGCCATAGCGCCCCATGGAGAGACTGCAAAAAATTCTCGCACGTGCAGGCCTCGCTTCACGGCGCGAAGCCGAGCGTTGGATTGCCGAGGGACGGGTTTCGGTCAACGGCGCGGTGATTCGCAAACTCGGTACCCAGGCCGACGCGGCCAAAGACAGCATTAAAGTCGACGGCAAGCGCGTCAAGCCGGCCGCGGCCCCACTCTATTACGCCTTTCACAAACCTCCCGGCGTCATCACGACCCTCAACGATCCGGAGCATCGGCCGGATTTGACACCGTATCTCGAACGGCTCGGCGAGAGAAGGCGCTTGTTTCCAGTCGGGCGCCTCGATTACAACACGACCGGACTTCTGCTGCTGACCAACGACGGAGATTTTGCCCTGCGTCTGGCCCACCCTCGCTATGGCGTAAAAAAAGTGTATCAGGCCAAGTTGAGCGCCTGTCCGACGCCGGAAGATTTCGCTCACTTGCGCAAGGGAATTCGGCTGGAGGACGGCATGAGCGCGCCTGCCCAGGCGCGGGTGATCGACAGGCTTAAAAAAAACGCCTGGGTCGAGATCGAAGTGCACGAGGGTCGCAAGCGCGAGGTGCGCCGCATGTTCGAAGCGCTGGGATTTTTTGTCGAAAAACTGGTCCGCATTAAAGTCGGATCGGTTTCGCTGGGCGCATTGCCGCTTGGCGAGCTGCGGCCGCTCAGCTTGCACGAAGTTGAAGCGCTTAAGAGAGAAACCGGGCTGCGCGGCTCCGACGCGAAGTCTTTTGCCAGGCCTCAGCGAACACGCCGCCCGCAGAAATACAAAGGGCGGCCGTAGCGCCACCCTTTGTATCTTTATTTGGAAGAACTGCTTCTTAGTGACGCAGGCTGCAGAATTCCTCGTAGTCGATCAGCTCGTGAATCGTCGGATGATCACCGCACATCGGGCAGTTGGGGTCGCGGCGGAGCTTGAGTGTATTGATCTCCATGGTGAGCGTGTTGAAGTGGAGCAGACGTCCGACAAGAGAATCGCCCTTGCCGAGGATGATCTTGACCGCTTCCAGCGCTTCGATGACGCCGATCAAACCTGGCAGGACGCCAAGCACGCCCGCCTCGGCGCAGCTCGGCGCCATTTCCGCAGGAGGCGGCTCCGGATACAAGCAGCGGTAGCAGGGGCCTTTGCCCGGATAGAAAACCGTCGCTTGCCCCTCGAACTGAAAGATGCTGCCGTGCACGTTCGGTTTTCCCGTTAGCACGCAGGCGTCGTTGACCAGATAGCGCGTCGGAAAGTTGTCGCAGCCGTCGACCACCAGGTCGTAGTCCTTGATGATCTCCATGATATTTTCAGAAGTTAACTTGGCCTGATAGGGAATCACTTTAACGTCGGGATTGAGTCCTTCGAGAGTTTTCTTGGCGGACTCGACCTTGGGCATGCCGACGCGATCGTTGGCGTGCAGGATCTGGCGTTGCAGATTGGAAATATCGACCACGTCGTTGTCGATAATCCCGATGGTTCCCACTCCCGCGGCAGCGAGATAGTAGGCGGAAGGAGAGCCCAGCCCGCCGGCGCCGACCATCAGAACTTTGGCTTGAAGCAATTTCGCCTGGCCGTCCTCGCCCACTTCGGGGAGCAGAAAATGACGGCTGTAGCGGATCAGCTGTTCGGGCGTATATTGAAAATCCTGAACCCATTTGAAGCCGCCGTTTTTCCACGCCGCATAGCCGCCCGCCATTGAAGAGACGTTTTGATAGCCCATCTCTTTCATGGCTTTGGCCGCGAGCAGCGAGCGCACGCCGCCGGCACAGTAGGCGATGATCGGCGCGTCCTTATTCGGCACCGCACTCTCCACCTTGATTTCGAGAAATCCGCGCGGCAACGGCAGGGCGCCTTCCAGATGCCCCTGGCGCCATTCATCGCTCTCCCGAACATCAAGTAAAACGGGCGACTTGCCGTTATTCTTGAGCAATTCGTTAACCTGCTGCGCGCTCACTTCGGGAATTTCCTTGCGCGCTTCGGCCATAATGTCCTGAAAACTCTTGGCCATGACTCCTCCTGTTTATAGACCTTACGAGTCCAAATTAAGCCTGGTTTTCCTGAAAGTCAAGATAACCATTAAAACTGATCAAGTTTATCAACAATATGTAACTCGCTAACACGGCAGGCGAACTTTCATCCGGAGCGCTTTAGCAACCCCAACGAATCGCGTGATTGAATTTCCCTCCGGGCCGGGAATCCCGAGGAGAATCTCGGCTGCTTTGGGCACAGGCCGTGGCGACTTGCTCGATGTCGTTGACGACTAAGCCGTAGAGATTGGCGGCGATGTTCAAGCTTTTCTTCCTGCGCAATGAAAAAATTTAATTGCGACGTGGAGATTAGCCGGGAAACTTCCCCTCGGTCAAGACACCAAAGCCGGTGCTACAATTAGCTTTCGATTTCGAACCCACGCGCCTTGAGACTATTCACACAAGCTTCCACAGCGCCCGCGAGGACGGAGGTGTCGGAACGGCCTAGTTGATCACGTGCCGAGCAGGTAAGAGTCTGGCGTGTTTTCGGGTGCACCAACTTAACCGACAACGGCGTTGCCCCCGAGCTACAGCTGATGGTCGTGGCGGCGGCAAAGCTCAAAACGAAAACAACCCGTATCATGCGCGTCCCCCGGCTGCGAAGCGCCATCACCCCAAAATAAAATTTTTCAACTGATCGGACCCCTGTTTGTGATTGATGGTAACAAAGAGGCGAATAAAGGACAAAGAGAATCGCTCTAAAACTGTCAATCCAATACGCTCCCGTAGCTCAGGTGGATAGAGCGCAGGATTTCTAAAAGTGCTCAGCTGTTCAACTGAGCCAATTCCAGTTCATATCAGCTAGGAAAATCAACGAAACAAGTTGTGTCGATGCAGTTTCAAAAGAAAAGTTCATTGCCTTGCAAGTGGCGCCGATCTATATCGGTCAAACACTCCTTGACGTGCCGCAATTGTCATTGCGCAGCAGTCAGCGCACGGACCGATTCGCGTGCTTGCGTCGGCATGGGGCTCTCAGGCGCCATATTGAGACGATCGTCAAACCATGGCTCACGGCCGACGCGCGCTGGGTCCTCATAATTACCGGCTTTAGTTGGGTACCTACGAAGATATCGAGCAACAAACGAGTGGAATATTTTGCGGATTGTCGAGGATGCGTTAAGCGGCTATTGGTAAAACCCTTCAGCAAGTGGGAAGGCCGGCGCGATGTTGTGCTTGATTTGATCGGCAAGGCGACGCCCGCGACATTTCAGCCAACGCTTCAAATCGACGGGACCGACGCCAAGCCAAACTCCTAATCGAAGCGCTCGGCGGGCGCTCGATCTATGACACCGATCGGCGGGAAAAAGAACCGCTTGGTATCACGTCGCCAACGCGTTTGCACTGCTCGTGTCGACAGTCGTGCCCCATGCCGGGCAATGCAGAAATCAAGGTGACTCGAATTACCACCCTTGAAGAGAAAACATTTCCAGTCATGTTCTAAATCGTCTCGACAACCAGGGTGCGGCAATAAAGCCAAGTCCAAGCATGAGTAATGAGGATGGTTCCGGAACGCTGGTGACTTGGACTTGGGCGGCCTCCTCCGCTCCTAATTGATTCTCAAGATCCTCGCCAGGCTGTGATGAGGTCAATGACAGATCGCCGGGCTGTGATAAATTCACCGTCAAGTCGTCGATTCCGATCTTGGTTTTGTTGATTCCGATGAACTCTAAGGTATGGATGGGCTTGTCAAAAAAGATCGGATCAATGCTGTCCATTATTCCGCTTCTTTTTTCTGCCTTGGTAAGGAGATGCTGGTAAATTATAACCCCATCGGACTTGATGATAAGGCCAACTCCTTTTTTAAAAACTTGCGAATCAACGAAAAAGGAACTTATCGGTGACGCGTCGAACGACAGCGTAATGCCAGAGTTCTTTCCCTTGCCATTTATTAAGTACGAATCAGACGGAGGGTTAAAACCTGTTGCCGCGCGGCCGTGACTCTTAGGAGCACGCGGGCTCACCACCTGTGCACCCGGGCCCACCGTAATATTCGACCCGTAGACATGTTCCATGTAAGCGTCAATTATAGCCGAGTGCGTGGTTTTTTTCTTGGGGGCATTCATTTCGTCAAAGTCAAAGTAACTATCCGCGAAGACTGCATGACTAAACAGGAAAATGCTCGACAATAAGACCACGCATGCCCAAAGTTGAGTCTTCACTAGCAGACTTCTTTTCCGCAATAATCCAGTGATTGCAATCAGGTTTGGATGCTCGAGGAGAAATTGTTTCATGGCCGAGCCTCCCCTTCACCAAGAGAGGTAGACCAAGACCGATGCCGCTTATCTTGTTGGACATGAATGGATTTCTTTGATCAAAACTGTTTTGGAAAGCCACTTAAACGAGTTGTAAAGGGCGATTCCGTCCTTTATCAGCTTTTTTCGGGCTTTTTCGCGTGCCGCCAAAAGGGCGTATTCAGCCGATGGGAGGAATATCTTTTTCGCTCGCCTCAAAGCATCGACGACTACGGCAAGATGACTTCGCGGAGCCGAATATCGGGGGCGATTCCATTCTTTAAGGCCGGCGCCGGTTATCGGCCGTCGAACCCAGCACAATGGCAAAGGCACATAGCGCATATGAAGTTTTGCTTCGAGAACGTCAAATGACTAGGATTGCGCTGCATCGTCTGTCGAGCAGCCGACGTAAGGAGATCCGTTCAAGTTCAAGATAGTTCTCAATCACCTAATCCATTCTCTCTTCAACAAGCATCGCCTCGATCAGATTGCGCCGTCGCGAGTGGATGAAGAACGCCTCACGTGGCCTTGCCGCTCTCCAGGATGCGGTCAAGCGTTCCCGCACAGAAGAGACATACAGACCCTCTGGCGGTTAATGCTGCGTTGGGCTTTTTGGAACGCTTGGCCGATGAGAAATGGTCCTTTGAACAGGTTCGCCGGGCCGCGGCCTAACTCTTCGGGCTCATCCTGTTTCTCCATCGCGCCGTCATAGTCCGGGTGAGCGAAGGAAAGCATCTTTGGAGCTGACCACACCGCCCGCCCCCATAAGGCGGTTCCGCTCCTTTAAACATCACCTTCTTTGTTCGGGCATTTACATCCCGGTATTGCCGCGAATTTTTAGCACCATTGGTCGCCGTGACCCACTTCAGGGTGCCTGGCGTATTCATTGCAGTTCTTCTTCAGCAGTTAAGACAATGGAAGCCTGTGTATTTAATATCCAGTTACTAAGCCGGATGAAACGATAAGTTAGATGGTCGATCCGGACCCCCTCAAAGAAAAAGAGGACCAAGCTGTCAAGCTCGTCGATGGCATGTCCAAATTTATGAAGCTCACGGTCTACGAGATCTTAAACCGGGGCCACGGCTGCACGATGGTAAACATCGAGTTTGAGCGCAGGAAGGCTTGGAAAGACGAACAGGAGAAGCAGGGCTAGGAACCAGTGCATGTCGGTTAAATCATCTTCGCACTCTCGAATCAGAATAATTAAACTTACCTGTGACCGCTGCAAACAACTCGTTGAGGAAATTCGATGCGAAAACGAGTTTGTCGGCGGATTTTACGACATGACAAAGTAGGAGGAGTACCGTCGCGACAACGAACAGTACGTGTGTGATTCGTGTATGTTCGCTGATCCTAAATACGTAGAGCGTTACGGCTCTTGCTTCTAGCTTTGAAAATAATCAACTTCTGAATCACTCGGATGTCGGCGCGCTACGCTAGTCTTCAAAACGAGCGCGAAACAAACTCCCACCGCTCGGGCAATCTTTCGAGCTCTGCCTTGAGCTTGTCGAACTCGGCTTTCACCGGCGCATCTCTCGTTTTTCGGAACGAGTTTCGAGCCGATTTATTTGCGCTTGGATTAAACGCGGTAAGTTCTGTTGTGCTGGCCTTCACCGCTAGGACCGAACTCTTTCTCGGCCTTCAAGTGAGATCCCGAAAGCCAGTGACTCGCCACTCCGGCGGGCAATAACCAACCAGGTTGAGCGCTTCTCTGACGTGTTAACGGGACTGATTAGCGGGGATACCGGCGGACTAATCTGTTGTACAGATAAAAGATCGGTCGATGTAAGAATGTTCCGAATGTCATCTCGGTTAAAACGTAAAACAAAGAAAAGTAGAAGTCCTGTATTCGCTTTAACATAGAAGCTCTTAAGCTGTTGGACACGCGCTGCTTGTCCGAACGGACAAAACTGCAACGAACACGCCAAGCGCTCGAAAGTGGGCTATGGCTCCCGCTTATACGAAAGAGTCGCAACGTAACTGGGATACAAATGCCCGACGAAAACTGGCGATCTCTAAGGGGAGCGAATCCCCCTGCGCGTGTGATGATGTTGCGACGCGCATCCCACCAGTTAATCTGATTTGTTAATACTTGGGGCAAACGAGATGGTATCAATCACGATGAGAGTTGTAGATTCGTAGCCGGATCGCATGGGGCTTGGCAGATTTCAGCTGTGGAGATCCGTGTAATCGACATTCCATACGACGAAGTTAAGAAAAGTTTTCGCGGTTTTACCGAAGGTAAGTCCCTGTGCCTTTCATGCCTTACGGCGTTTGCATGATGCTCGCCGGATGCTCACCTCGGTTGGAATGGGAAAAACGGCGAGGCATCGAGGTTGCACGGCATTTGGGAATCGCATCGAAAAGATGCTCCCAGCTAAGATCAATGTGCCAGGAACGACGATAGTATCCCGACGTAAAACAAAGCGGTTGGACACAAATAGGCACAGCTGAAAGATTGACTTGGAGGGAAAAAAATATAAGTTACGGATATTGATTGAGAATTTCTTGCGCCCCCGTAGCTCAGGTGGATAGAGCGCAGGATTCCTAATCCTGAGGCCACG
>CAMLCX010000129.1 GCA_946478635.1 uncultured Pseudomonadota bacterium | reverse complement strand
TCTTGCCGGCGACGAGGATCTCACCGCCGTTGGCCTTTTCCAATCCGGCGATGCAGCGCAAAGTGGTCGTCTTGCCGCAGCCGGATGGGCCGAGGAGCGTATAGAACCGTCCCTCTTCGACCGTGAAAGATATATCGTTCACAGCCTTGACGCCGGCGTTATCGCCGTCCTCGTAGATTTTAACCAGAGACTTTATTTCAATCACGAAAATCGCCCCATCGGTCGGTCAAGTCTGGATGCCCACCTTGCCGGTAAGCTTGTAGAAAACAGCGACAATCGACAGCAAGGTAGCAATCATTAAAACGCCGATGGCCGCAACCACCGTCACCTGCCCTTGCTCGAACATGGTGAAAAGCAAAATCGAGAGCACACGGCTGTCGCCGGTGGCGAGCAACACCGAAGTGGAAAATTCCCGAAACGAAACGATGCAGATATAAATCCATCCCGCCACCAAGCCGGGCCGCAAAAGCGGCAGAGTCACACGCTTGAAGGTTTCCCACCACGAAGCCCCCGAAGCCGACGCGGCCTCTTCCAATTCACTGTGAATTTGTAAAATCGAGCCCGATGCCGAGCGCATGCCGTATGGAATAAACCGGGTAACGTAAGCGATCAGCAGAACCCAGATGGTACCGTAAATTGGAATTGGAAAAGCGACATAGAGCAGGATCAACGACATGCCCATGACGATGCCCGGAATCGTGATCGGCACGAAAGCGAGAAAGTCGAGAATCCATGCTCCCGGCAAGCGGCTTTTATAAACGATCCACGCCACCAACGACGTTAACGTCATCGCGACCGTTGCCGTCAACGTCGCCAGCAGAATACTGTTTTTTAGCGCCTCCCAAAAAGGCCTGAAGGTTCCGAGATAACGATAGTTGTCGAGACTAAGCTTATTGAGCGCATCCAAGCTCGGCGTGGCGAAAAATGGCAAGAAAGATGCCCAGAACAAGACTAAGAAGGGCAGCAGCACGACGAACAGAAAATAGCCGGACAAAAATCCGAAGCCGACCCAACGCCAGCTACGGAGATCGAACTGCCGTGGTCTAAACGCTTTGCCGGTGACGGTTTGAAATTTCTTCCCTTCCTTGGTCGCCCGCGTATACATCCATACTCCGACGGCGCTCAACAGCAGCAAGCCCACCGCCAGCGCACCGCCGCGACCATAATCCGGCGGATACTCGTTGAACGCCAGATAAATCTCGCTCGTATAAACGTAGATGCGGGCCGGAATTCCGATCAGAGCCGGGGTCTCGAAAGACTCTAACGTTCGGACAAACAGAATGAGCAGTACCGAACCTGCCGTCGGCATCAGCAAGCGCAGCGTTACCCGGCGAAAAGTCTGCCAGGTATTGGCGCCGGACATCATTGCCGACTCCTCCAGCGACGGATCCATGGACTTGAACGCTGCGACCATCAAAAGAAACGCCAGCGGCACCTGCCCTACCGAGTGGACCCAGATCATGCCCGGCAGGGAAAAGACGTTGAATGGCGGCGATTTCAGCCCGAACAAGTTCATCAGCCAGACATTCAAGTATCCGAACTTCGGGCTTAGTAGAAAAATCCAGGCGATGGATTCCAATACGCCGGGCAGAATCAACGGCACCACCGCGAGGGGCACGAAGAGGCTGCGCAGCGGGGTATTGGTCCGTTCGGTGAGCCACGCGAGCATGGTGCCGAGTATGAAAGTGAGCCCGGCGGAACCTGAAGCAAAGATCAACGAATTGAGAAAAGTCGAGTAAGTATATTCACTGGCATAAGCGGCCTGATAGTTCTTCAACGTGTAAATGAACTCACGCGGCGCAACCTCCGCCTGAAAGCTTCCGACAAACAGCATCAGCAGGGGCAGCACCGCGAGATAAACCAGGATGCCGGCGCCCACCAGGGGGACCAGCAGAGCCGGGTCCAGAGACATGCTCACCTTACCGGTGCGGGGAATCGCCGCGGTCGCCATAAATAAGCCTCGAAAGATAGTCGGCCGGAGATGGGCCGCGCTATCTCAGCCTAAAGATTTCCTTCCAAATCTTGTCGTACTTGGGAAATTCTTTGAGATCTGCTGCCGTAATAAAATAGGTCTTGTCCGTGCGCGTCTTATCCGTCGGTTCGACCTTGGGATGGGCCGGATTTCGCCCTCCTTGGGACATTACTTTCTGCCCTTCCTGGCTCGCCACCCAGCGAGCAAATAACATGGCGGTGTTCGGATGCGGCGCATTTTTGAAGATCGCCGTTCCATTGATCGATGCTACCCCTTCGCTCAACATATAGTTGACCGGCGCACCTTTCTTAATACGACTCGGGTAATGATGCGAATAGCAAGTCAGGCACGCGGCCGCCTGTCCGGCGAGCAGTAGTTCGGCTAGTTGAGAGTGTCCCTTGTGAAACTCGACGTTTTGCGTCGCGATTTTCTTCCAAAAATCAATCGCCTTCTCATCGCTCTTGAATCGGTACTTGGCGAACGCCAGCAGCATCTCCAGATCGCGCGGCTCGGCGATCAGGCGGCCTTTCCAACGTGGATTGAGAAAATCGTCGTAGGATTTCGGCTCCTCGTCTTTTTTGACCAGATTGGTGTTCCAAGCGGCGATGAAATACTGCAAGTCTGACGCAATCCAGAACGCGCCCTTCAGTCCGTCGGGATATCCCGCTGCCTCGGGCAGACTCGTGTCGAGCAACAGGCCCTGGTCATGAGCCTGGATGACATTTTCCAACGGGATCTGTAGAACGTCTCCCAACGTCTTGCCGCCGCGCATCTCGGTAACCGCGCGAGCAACCAATAGATCGGATGTGGCGTCGACATGGTTGATCTTGATGCCGGGAAAGCGTTTTTCGAATACCGGGAGAATTTTCTCGGCGTTCACCTGCGCCAAGGTAGCGTAAAAATTCAGCGTTCCGCCTTCTTTGATGGCCGACTTGTGAAGATCATCGAGAGATTGCGCCAACCCAAGGGCGGGCAAATTAAGCCCGGTAACCAACGCCGCCATAGCGACGAAAATCCTAAACCCCTTATTGCTGAAAATCCCCATCTATATAAACCCTCCAACTCTGGATAATCACTAACTCTTTCGCTAGAGTCGCGTCAACTAATACCTATTAATCCGCACGAGTCAATATTGCCGTGTTCTGTCTGTTCACCACGTTGGAACCTACGCACCCGGTATCGCAACTTATCGTTATCGTATCTTGAAAATATCTTTCCAAACCTTTTCGTATCTGCGCCAGTCTTTTATCTCGTCCGTACCGATCGGGTATAAAATCGCAGGTCGAATTTTCTCTACGGGTTCCACCTTGGGATGGGGCGGCAGACGCCCGCCGGCGGCATAGGCTTTTTGCCCTTCCTCGCTGGCGGACCAGCGATAAAACAGCCGGGCCGCGTTGGGGTGGGGAGCGTCTTTCGCCAAGGCATTGGCGGTAATGGTGGCGATCCCTTCGGTAAGCATATAGCCGAGCGGCGCGCCCTTTCTGATTCGCGGCGGGTAGTGGTGCGCGTAGCAGGTCGCGCAGGCGGCGGCCTGGCCGGCGACGAGAAATTCAGCAAGCTCGGAATGACCCTTGTGGAACTCGATATTGTTGGCCGCGAGCTTGCGCAGGAAGTCGAAGGCCTTCTCATCGTTCTTAAACTTATGCTTGGCCAGGCCGATCAGCAATTCGACATCCCGAGGTTCGCCGATCAACTTGCCCTTCCATTTAGGATCAGCAAGATCATCGAACTGCTTGGGTTCGTCTTCCTTTTTCACCAAGCTCGTATTCCACGCTGCTGTGATGATGACCATGTCCGCGGCCAGCCAGTTGGAGCCCTTAAAATTGGCTGGGTAAGCCGCGGCTTCCGGAGGGAGCCAATCGACCGCCAGTTTCTGATCGATGACCTGCAGCACGTTTTCGAGCGCCATCTGAAAAACATCGGCCAGCACCCGGCCGCCGCGCGCCTCGGTGATCGCTCGGGCGGCAAGCTTGTCGGCTGTAGCATCGACGTGATTGATCTTGAGGCCGGGAAAGCGCTTCTCGAATACCGGGAGAATCCTTTCCGCATTGATTTGCGCCAGGGTGCCGTAGAAATTAACCGTCCCCCCTTCTTTAATCGCCGCCTTGTGCAGTTCTTCCCACGTCTGCGCTCCCGCCGTAGTTAAGCTACCACAAAGCCACGAACCCAAAACCAAACTTACGATCTTCAATGAAAGTTGCTTGCGTCTCGCCAACATAATACCTCCTGTGAATCTAGAAACGTCTCGCGTGCTCGCTGCAAAAACTCCCTATCTGAGCTTAAACACTTCCTTCCAAATTTTTTCGAATTTGCTGTATTGCTTCAAGTCCTCCACGCCAACGGCGTAAATATTCGCCGGCCGTATTTTTTCGGTGGGCTCGACTTTGGGATGGGCCGGAGTTCTACCGCCTTTGGCATAAACCGTCTGGCCCTCGGCCGATGCCGCCCAACGCGCGAACAGCCACGCGGTGTTGGGATGGGGCGCGTTTTTGAGCGCCGCTACGGCGATGATGCCGGCGACGCCCTCCGACAGCATATAATTGAGTGGCGCGCCCTTTCTGATCCGGGCTGGATAGTGGTGCGAATAACAGGTGAAGCAGGCAGCGGCCTGGCCGGCTACGAGGAATTCGGCCAGCTCGGAATGGCCCTTATGAAATTCAACGTCATTTGCGGCGATTCTGGCAAGCACGGCGCGGGCTTTTTCCAAGCTCTTGTGTTTGTGGTTCAGGCCAATCAGAATTTCGTAATCCCGCGGCTCGGCGATCAATCTTCCCTTCCAGCGCGGATCGCCAAAATCGTCGAGAACTTTAGGCTCTTCTTCTTTTTTGACTTTATCCGTGTTCCACGCGCCGACGAAGAAAATGAGATTGTTGGCGTTCCAGTAGGAGCCTTTCATGTTGGCGGGATAATCCACCGACTCGGGAACCTGCTTGTCCAGCAGGAGTCCCTGATCACGCATCTTGTTGATATCCTCGAGGCCAAATTCAGCGATGTCGGCGATCACTCGGCCGCCGCGAGCCTCGGTAATGGCGCGAGCGGCGAGCTTGTCGGACGTCGCATCCACATGATTGATCCTGAGGCCGGGAAAGCGTTTCTCGAAGACCGGGTAGATTTTCTCCGCGTTGATCTGCGCCAGAGAACAATAGCAGTTGACTACGCCTTCCTCTTTGAGCGCCTTTTTGTAGAGATCTTCGATGGTCTCGGTCTGCGCCAATGCAGGGGTGATATTAAATACCATCACGATGACAGCGATCAACCAATTAACCGTTCTCAGCATGGGATTCTCCTCTTCATTTATAAACCGAACGTAGAATTGTAACCGTCGACTATTTTTTCACCGGCGATTTGAGCACGGTTTGGAGTTTGTTTTTCACGTCCGCCGGCATGCCTAAAAATTCGACAACGAGCTTCTGGATGGTATTGCCGATCAGTGGGTCGATCTCCAGCTTTCCTTTGTCCGCATCGGCGCGGAGACCCTTATCGTTAAACACCCGGGCAAAAGCGGTTTCGAGGGCACCCGCGCGGTCGGCCGGAACACCCGGCGGCAACACATAGACTTTGCCAAAATCGTTGGGCGTGCTGGTGCCATATTTCAGCAGGAGCCGTTGTTCTTCGGAACGCGCGATCATCTGAATCGTTGGCACATTGGGAACGATGAGATCTTTCATCGGCTTTTCGGTCAACTGGGCCAACAACACCCATTCGCCGCTTTTGATCTTATCGTAGGATGTGATCTTTGAAGAGGTCCAGGTATTGAAGAAACCGTCGACCTCCCCGCTATCGAGCGCCAGCCTGACATCCGCCGTGCCTTTGTAACCGGAGACGATCTTTAGATTCAGGTTAAGCGCTTCTTTGACCAGAACCGGCGCGTGTTCCACGGTCGAACCCGGTATGGCACCGAAACTGACCAGTTTGCCCTTTTCCCCGCGAAGTTCATCGAACTTAGTCACTCCGGTGCGTTTGTGCACAATCATCAAATAGCTTTCGCTCACCGGCACCGCCAGATAACGAAACTTGGCCATGTCGAACTGCACCGAAGGCGCGCCGAACAATTGCTCCAGCACGATCGGTCCGGAGATATTGCCGACGATGGTGCCATCCTTGGGCGCGGCGTTAAACACATGGTTCGCCGCGATGATGCTGCCGACACCGGTCATGTTGTCGACGATCACAGCCGGATTCCCGGGAATGTACTTGGATAGATGGCGCGCGATCAGGCGCGAATACTGATCATAACCGCCGCCGGCGGAAAATCCGACAATGATGCGCACAGTCTTGCCTTGATAAAAATTGGCAACGGCCTTCTCATCAAAGGCCGGCTTGGCGGCCTGAGCCGCGAAGGAAACCCCATGAAGCATCCATAAACCAAGAATGACGCCCACAAGTAGGAATTTTACTCTCATCTTTCGATCTTCAACCTCCCTCATTTCACCAAAATCCCGTAGGTCGTGCCGTCGGCGTATAGGTGCATGGATTAGACGACTACGCTGGATGGAACTTCAGCCCACGAGACGGCGCAAAGCTTCAAATATCTTCAAGTCGCTTCAAAGTCGCGCCGTAATCCGCGATGGCCTTTTCGATCGTATATTCGGGCTCATAGTCGAGTTGCTCCTTGGCCCGGGAAAAATCGCTGGCCAACCGCGATTCAGGATAGGGCATCGGGTTGTTCCCCTTGATTAGCTCGATATTCGATCCCGAAAACACCTTGCGCACGGCGCTGACGATATCATCGCCGCTCAAAGTGACGCCGTTGCCGATGTGAAATAGGGTATCTTTGAACTTATCCTTGAGCACGGCCAGGACCGTGCCCTTGGCCGCGTCCCGGCCGTACAATATTTCCGCCGGTCCGTAGGGCCAGCCAATTTTCGCCGGCTCGCCTTTCACGGCGGAGCGAATCATCTGTTGTATGGCGATTTCGCGGGTCGCTTTGAGCGCCGCCGGCGAGGGTCCGTAAAGCCCGCCGGTGTAGCGCAGGCAAATGAATTCAAAGCCGTAGCGTTTGGCGTAGGCCCGCCCCATGAACTCGCAGCTGGCTTTGGTCGCGGCATAAACCGATGGCGGATTCATGGGTATCGACTCGTCGATTTTGGACAGTCCCTCACCGAGCGATCCGAGATAGACCGTCCCCGAACTCGGGAAAATCACACGGGAAATTTTTTCCAGGCGCGCGGCCTCAAAGACATTAATCGTGCCCATGAAGTTCAAGCGCACGCCGCTGTAGGGCCGCCGCTGAACTTCTTCGCCCAGGAAGGCGGCGAGATGAATGATGCGGTCGCAGTCATTATCACGAAGGGCGGAGATCAGCGCGGGCAGGTCCATCATATCGCCGCGGATGAGTGTCACCTTGGCAGGATCGACGCCGACCGCGCCAAGCAACCGCTCGTTGAGCGCCACGTCGAACACCACGGGTCGTTCACCGCGCTCGAGCAGCATGCCAACCGTGTAGGAGCCAACCAAACCGGTGCCGCCGGTGACGAGAATTCCCTTCTTGGACATAACGCGTCCTTCTCTTAGGACGTGCCTCTACTATATCAAACGGTTTATTGAGTCAATGTGATAACACTGTTATTTGACGGCCCGGGACTTTTGGATTTCGTTGCGCCAATTCACGGCGTCGAATTTTACTGCCAAATCGCCTGCTACTTGACCAAGCTTGTTTTTTGAGCATTATGTCAGCTGCGCGTCTAATATTGTTAGGAGGTACTATCAATGCTACGCCGATACACCTATTCGATTATTGCAGTCATTGCGCTGCTAACTACCAGTTCAGCAGCAATGGCACAGGAAAAGCTCCGTCTTGCCTGGGCCGGCTTTAGCCCGACCAACAGCCCGATTTGGGTGATCGAGGATCGAAAACTTTTGCAGAAACAGGGCGTCCAACCGGAAATCATCTCGATCAGCGCAAGCCCCACCGTTTTGCAAGCGCTGCTGGCCAACGAGATCGACGCCGCCAGCATTTCCGTGACAACGCTCACCAGCTCACGCCTGGCCGGCGCCGACACCGTGATGATGGTGGGCGTGGTTGGGACGTTCGTAGACCACATCGTCTCATTGTCGAGCATTAACGCCGTCGAACAACTCAAGGGTAAAACAGCCGGCGTCAATCGTCTCGGCAGCACCTCCGATCTCGGATTGCGCCTTGCGCTGAGGAAGCTTGGCGTTGACCCGGAAAAAGATGTAAAGATCATTCCCACCGGCGGCACCGCGGAGAGATTCGCGGCGCTTTCAAAGGGCGTGACCCAGTTTACCATCATCCCGGAACCATTTTTGACCCAGGCGGAAAAACTCGGCTTCCGCAATCTTTACAACATCACCGACCTCAAGATACCTTTCTGGTGGAACGGCATTCTCAGCCGCGAAGCGATCATCAAGGCCAAACGGCCGCTCATGCTCAAGCTCACCCGCGCCATGATCGAAGCAATTCATATCATCAAGACCGAGAAGGAATACGCCAAAGCCCTGATCAAGAAAAACTTGGGCGTGGCCGATCCCGAAGGACTGGAGCGCGCCTATAAAGATTATTCGAACGTCTTTCCCGAAGCTCCTTACCCGACCCCGGAAGGCGTGAAAACCATGCTCGACGACTTGGCCGTAAAAAACCCCAAGGCCGCCGGTGCCGACCCGAGGGCGTTTGTCGACCAAAGCCTCGTCAAAGAGATTGAAGCCTCGGGGCTGATCAAGCAATTGTATAAGAGGTAAAGGTCCATAAGTTCTTGTTCACGGGAGTAGAACCGACCGGTTCTGCTCCCTTTTTTTTCCATCTCTAATTCTCGATGTTTGAAAAATGGTTGAAATCCTTTCCTTGACTAAGATAAGGACATTCTCAGTGGTTCAGATTGACGACAACAATTTATGGTAGGCGCAGACCACCGTGTCTGGCCGTTCGGGTGGGCAACCACGGGGGGTTGCCCCTACATTTTTGCGGAACGGTAACTGCATCGTTTGTCCACATAAAATTATTTGGAGGCATCGAACATGGCTGAGATACTCACCGACGAGCACGCCTTGCTGCGCCCCGGACTGGGCCGTCTCAAGGGCAAAGTGGCGATTATCACGGGAGCCAATAGCGGCATCGGCCGCGCCACGGCCCGGCTATTTACCAGGGAAGGCGCAAAGGTCGTCTGTTGCGATATCCAGGAAACGATTTCGCCGCGTATCGATCAATTGATCAAAGAGAAAGAAGGCGGCGAGGCGGTGTTCGCAACGATCGACGTGACCAAGCAGGAGGACTGCGACCGCATGGTAAAAACGGCGCTCGATAGCTTCGGCGACGTCGACATTCTCTACAACAATGCGGGAGCCGGAATCCGGAAAAAACTGCACGAGCACAGCGACGACGAATGGAACTTCGTGCTGAATACCAATCTTAATGCCATGTTCCGTGGCTCGCGCGCCGTGCTGCCGCATTTCATCAGGAAAAAAAGCGGCAACATCGTCACCACCGCATCGACCTTCGGACTGCTCGCATCAGCCGAATATCCCGGCTACTGCGCGACCAAGGCCGCCATCATCAATCTGACACGGGAGATGGCGCTCGATTACGGCACGATGGGGATCAGGATCAATTGCGTTTGCCCCGGCGCTATCGAAACGCCGCGTTTCCGCGGTTTTCCGCCCAGGCCGACCCTCGGCGAAGGCATGACCGATGAGCAACGTAAAACCATGGGCGCGAGCAACAAAGCGCTGCTGCGCATGGGACGGCCAGAAGAGATCGCCTACGGCGTGTTGTTTTTAGTCTCCGAGGAGGCTTCGTTCGTCACCGGGCATGCTCTGGTAGTCGACGGGGGGCAAACGATCGACGCGTAAAGAAGAAGAAATACTGGAGTGATGGAGTACTGGAATACTGGAGTAATGGGTTCGGCCCAACACTCCACCACTCCAATACTCCATCACTCCAGTTCTTTTATTTTCTCACCACGTACCAGTTGTTTTGAATATCGTGGGCCAACTCGTGTTTCTCAACTGAACGGAAGCCCGCTTTTTCAAGATACTCCCGGGTTTTTTCCTCGCCCCACATGGCGCCCAGACCTTCGCCATTCTGCGCCAGCGATACGGTCATGCAGTGCATGCACGAAATCGTATAGAGCAGCGTACCGAGCGGATGGTCCAGGTTTTTATGAATCTCGCTCGATCCCTTGATGTCCTGCATCAGATAGACGCCGGAACCGCGGAGCGTGCGGTGAATGCCGCGCAGCACGTTCAACGGCCTGGCCTGGTCGTGAACCGCATCGAACGTGGTGACGAAATCGAACGCCTCGATTTCCGCGGTCTCATCGAAGCGGCTCAAATCCGCGACGATGAATTCCACATTGCGCAATTTCTTTTCGGCGGCTTCACGCCACGCCGAAAGAATCGCCTCGCCGGACAAGTCCATGCCGGTGAATCGACTCTGCGGATAAAGCTCGGCCAGGCGATTGATAATCCGGCCGCGGCCGCAGCCGACGTCGAGCATCTGGACACCCTCGCTTAATCGCTGTGCCAGATGCGGCACCAGAGGAACGATATGCGATTCCAACGATGATAACACCGACTGACCGCTGTCTTCTGCCATCACTGCGTGAAAGCGCGGAAACCTGGAATACGGGACCCCACCTCCCTTTTGGAAGCACTCGACAATGTCGTCCTCTACACTCCCCAGCAGCGGAATGTACTGGGCGAAAACCGCCAGGTTATCCGCGCCCGCCAGTCGGGTTAGAAACGCCGCATGCTCTGCCGGCAAAGAAAACCGCCGCGTCGACGGATCGATGTCGATGATTCGACCGGTGACCATCGCGCCGAGCCACTCGCGCACATAGCGTTCATTGAGGTCGGCCTTGGCGGCGATCTCGCCTGATGTTGCGGGCGCCAAGTCGCGCAAGGTATCGAACAGCCCGGTACGGTGCCCGACGGATATCATCAAGCAAAGCGCGCCCTGGTTAAGGGTACCTACCAAACGCTCGGCAAAGGCGCCGGCCTTTGC
>CAMLCX010000128.1 GCA_946478635.1 uncultured Pseudomonadota bacterium | reverse complement strand
GTCGTGGTCGCCGGTTACGGCTGGTGCGGCAAGGGTGTCGCGTCGCGCGCGCGCGGCATGGGCGCCAAGGTGATTGTCACCGAAATCGATCCGATACGCGCATTGGAAGCGGCCATGGACGGTTTCGAAGTGATGACCATGAAAGAAGCCGCCAAGATCGGCGACTTATTCATCACCCTGACCGGTGACATGCACGTTATCGCCGAGGATCATTTGAGGACGATGAAAGACGGCGCCGTGATCTGTAACTCCGGTCATTTCGACATCGAGATCGATCTGAAGGCGCTCAAGAGACTTTCCACCAAAGTCGAGAAAAACGTCCGCAATTTCGTCGATGCCTACGTTTTGCCGGGTGGAAGAAGAATTTACCTTATCGGCGAGGGCCGCTTGGTCAATCTCGCTGCAGCCGAGGGTCATCCGGCTTCCGTCATGGACATGAGCTTCGCGACTCAGGCCCTGGCAGCCGAGTGGGCCGTCAAAAATCGAAATAAACTCACGCCAATGGTTTACGAAGTGCCAACCGACGTAGAGAACTGGGTGGCGAAACTGAAGCTTTCAGCCATGGGGATTCGCATCGATACTCTTACCCAGGAGCAGCACAAGTATCTTACTTCCTGGGCGCACGGTACGTAACAATCCGATTTTCTTTGGACACCTGGAGCCTTCGAGAGCGCTTCAAATCTCGAAGGCTTTTTTCGTTGTTTCTGGTCCCCATAAATTGATCAGCTTGCCGAGTGCGGCAGGATCGCGAGGGCAGACTATGATGATTGGCTTTGGCAAGCTGGATTACGTCGAGTTCCCGACTCCGAACGCGGTCTTTGCGATAACCGACCATTTCAACCCGGCGGGATTTTCCCGATGAGTTTGCCGTTGGTGTAGAGCTCGTACCCTCTAATGACCAACTCGTACCATCGCGGCGGATGGTCGGAGAAGTCGGTGACGACGAGATCGACGACCAGAAGCGTTTCCCCTTTGGCGGGCACTTGAAACGATAGCTGCACCGGCCCCAGCGTGTTTTTTACGGCCGCTCTTTTTTGGTTTTTCTTGAGCACGGCATCGATGCTTTTGAGTTTTACCTCAAATGCATCGAAGGCACCGGCGGCGATCGCGCCGCGAAAAACGCGCGCGGTTTTCTTTCCGACGTATTGGGTTAAATCAACCGTGGCCGTTGCCGGCGTGAGATCTTTCCAGCCGGTTTGCCAAATCTTCAAACCCGGCTTCGGGCTTACCCGAATCTTGTCGATCGTGATATTGAGCGCGCTGAAATCATCGATGGCGTCGCGGTGATCCCTAATCTGGATTTCCAGGACGCCCTGATCGCATTCAGCGGCAAGCGGCAACGCCACAACAAAGCAAAGAAGACAGCCAAGTCGAGCGAGCACGAATAAAAGCCGCCGGGTTGTTATTTCAATGAGCGCAGCCATTCCAAATCTTTTAGGATTTCTTTTTCCCGCCATTTGTCGCCGTAGTAATCCACGCGCCGCTTGCCGTGTCGGTCGACCAGGGTGGTGAAAGAAGTATGTTGCACCTGGCCGGAGTTGGTTTTGGTCACATTGACGCCGAATATTTTCCAGACTTTGCTCAATTCGGCGCGTGTGCCGGTGAGAAATGACCAGTTTTTGAAGTCAGCTTTGAATCTCGCGCCATAGTCTTTCAATACCGCGGCCGTGTCGCGCTCAGGATCCGTGGTGATCGAAAGCAAGAGATAGTCTTTAACTTCCTTTTCATGGAGCATTCGTTGGATCGATGCAAAATTTGCCGTGAAGAGCGGGCAGACGTCAGGACAGGTCGTGAAGACAAAAGTCACGAGGAGCACCTTACCTCGCGCATTGGCAAATCGAAAAGTTTTGCCGTCTTGATCGGTGAGACTGAAATCGGCCACCAGGGTGTTGACCGTGCGACGGCCGATTTCACCCGGTTCTTTGGGCGGTATGGGAATGTGCGCGATCCCGGCTCCCGGGAGAAATGCCGCGCCCAAGGCGAGAGTGAAGATAAGCCGGCTAATTTTCGACTTTAAACTCATAGGTCACATCGAAAACTTTGGTGCCGTCCGGAAGGTCGCCGCGGACCATGTAAGTACTGTTGAAAGTTTGCTCTTCGCCTGCACGAAGTCGCACCGGGAGCAACAAAGCGCATTCCACGAGATCCAAATACCCGGCGGTCTCCTTGGGCTCCACCCGATGCACGATGCGCGTGACGATTTCGTTTGTACTTTGGTTCTTGACCCTGAAGCCCACGGTGAACACATCGCCCGAACGCGCAATAGATTCCTTCATCGTGGGCTGGGCCACAATCGCGCCATTTGCTGGAAGTGCGGTCGCGAATTTCACTCGCACGCCGGTTGCCCAATCGAGAAAAACTTTCCACCGGGTGCCTTCTTGCGCAAGCACGAATTCTTCCTCCCCCTTGATCATGGGCACTTTGTCATCCCGGATCAGATCATCGATCTTCGCGAGAATTTTTTCCTGTTCGGATCCGGGTAAACCGTTGAGCCGGTTCTCGTCCCAACCGAGCAGCAAATCGGAGAGCGCATTGGCATCGGGAAGCGTCATGGCTATCTTGACGCGGGTTCTGGAACCGTCCGCTACCTGTGTTATCGGCTGAATTTTAATCAAAGCGGAAAGTTTGCGCGCGGCATCGAGGGCAACGCCGTTAAACGCGCCGCGTTCGCGCACGTAGTCCTTCTGAGTTTTCAGTTCGCGATCGGCGGCGGAAATAAAACGGTAAGCCTGGCGAAAATCGCGCGCGTAAAGGTGCTTGAGATAGTTCGTCAAAACACCGACGGGTTCGCTCGATCTTTGCCGTTCGACTTTAACCCAAAGAAATGCCGGCGCAACAAGGATTGCAATGGAAAAAAGAAAGAAAAGCGATCTTTTGACAACGGGCATTCGGGTAGGTCGGGTTATATTTCTGCGAATGCCTGGCGATTTAACTTTTCTTGACGGCTGGAATAATCCACAGATAAATCGTGCGACCATCCACGCGCTCGACCTTGTCCGGCTTCCAATCACCCATGTCAAAGGAGTGCGAAACCACGCGCGATCCTGGTTTGAGTTGCTTTAAAAGATTCGGTTTGAGCTTTAGATTGACGTCCGGCAGCAAATACATGGTAACCACCGACGCTGGGGAGAAATCCACCGTCAAAATATCCTGTTGGCGGATGTCCGCCAAGTTCTGCACATTGGCTTTGCGAATATTCTCCCGCGACTCTTTCACCAGGTCGCCATCAATCTCGAAGCCGGTAGCCTTCGCGCCCTTTTTGGCCGCAGTGATCACAATGCGTCCGTCACCCGAACCCATGTCGTAAACGACGTCGCCCTTCCTAACGCCCGCGAGATCGATCATCCTATCGACGACTTCTTGCGGCGACGGCACGAAGGGGACGATCTTCTTGTTGTCGAAACTGCCGTCTTGAGCGCTAGCATACCGCCACTTATTCTGTAGACCGAAGTTGAATCCACCCGGGAGGACTGTGGCCAAAACCCCCGCCAATATCCACCTACTGATGTTTTTCATTTTGCCAACCTCGATACCAGTCAGACGATAGAAAAGAAATTGTACACAAGGAATCGCAAGGAATAACTAGTCACAAGACAAACTTTGTCGCTAGATTTCTCCGCACAGGCAATCAAGCTTTTTTGTCGAGCAACGTCAAGAGCTCTTTTTCGAGCTCTTTGACCTGCCACTTTTCGCCCCAAAAATTATTCCTCCGATTCCCTTGCCTGTCGATGACGGTCGTGAGGCTGGTGTGCTGAACGAGACCGCGACCTTTCTTGATCACGCGAACGGAAAACCCATTCCATACTGGCTTCAACTGCGCTTCTGAGCCGGTGAGGAAAGCCCAATTGTTGAAATCGACGCCGTAGCGTTTGGCGTATGCTTTAAGCACCTCCGTCGAGTCCACTTCGGGGTCCGTGGTTACGCTGACAAAATATAGGTCGGAGCCATGTCGGTCATTCAGTTTGCGTTGGAGCTGCGCCAAGTTGGCCGTAAAAATAGGGCAAACATCCGTGCAAGTGGTGAAGATAAAATTGAGCACCACGATCTTGCCGCGCAACTGTTTTGAATCAAAGCGCTGGTTGTCTTGATTCACCAGAATGAAATCCAGCGATTTCACATTCGTCGCTGTGCCGGTCTGATGGGCGCTTTTGGACGGGTCCGACGCTTGCGCGCGAACCACGATAGGCGAAAGCATCAAGAGCGGCAGCATCCAGGTCACCGCACGAGGGAATTTCTTCGTTGACGTCATGCTACTGGTTCTCGAATAGGAGGCTAATCGTAGATTTTCACCGGCGCTTTTCTAGTAAGAGTTGGGAGGCTTTCACACGGCTTGAAAGGACCCTTTAATCGATTCGCGAGTTAAATTCCATGCGGTTATCTAGAGAGATCCACTAGGGCTAGTGGCCATTCCCGTTTTTCTCAGTCCCTCTCGGGCGCGTTCCGGCGAGATGGGTCCGAGAACGACGTCGCGAATGATTCCGTGACCATCAATGAAAAACGTCGCCGGCGGGCCGAATATACGGTACGACCGTTTGACGGTGCTGTTCAAGTCAAGCGCGATTGGAAAATTTAACTTAGCTTCTCGGGCATATTGCGCCACTGCGGCCCGGGTATCTTCGACAGCGATTCCAAGCACGCTATATCCATCTTTCACGCCCCTGGACGCAAGCTCATTGATTAGCGGCATTTCCTCCCGGCATGGGTCGCACCAGCTGGCGAAAAAATTTATCACGAGCGGCCTGCCGCGAAAGGCGGCAAGTCCCAAGGATCTTCCCTCGAGTGATTTCAAGTCGAATGGTATTGCGGGATTCCCCGCGATCGGTGCCGGGCTTTGTCCCCCGTGTTGCTCGTGTTGCGCCCAGCCGATGTTGGGCGTGACGATCAAGACCGTAAAGCAGCACATGGATCCCAGCGCGAGCCGGATCATTGGCAGGCGGAAACGAGTGTTCTGCGAGAGTGTAACTTTCATCGGTTCACCATGGCGCTTCTCATCACGACGCGCGAATCCTCGCCATCCGTTTCCGTCCAAGCGACATCCAGTTGGTCATGCCGGATCGCGATGGCTGGGCGACCGGCATTCCCTTTCGCATGACTGATTTGCTGGATCGGGCTCCACCTGTCACCGTCCGCGGCGAGGGAGCGCACATAGATTTGCGCCCGGTTGCTACTGTCGAGGTTGGTCCAGGCCAAGTAAACCGTATCGTCGTCACCTACGAGTAGGTTGTTGTAGAGCGTCTCGGGCGCCGTGTTGGCTTGCACGAGGCGGCGTGGCGCAAAGCTCTTGCCATCGTCTTTCGACACGCTGTAGTAAATGCCCGCGTCTTTTTCCGAACGGCCGAGGGTGAACCAGCTCACGTGAATCCAGCCGCGGCGGTCGCGACCGATGCTTGGCCCCGAGTGCGGACAAGAAGGAACCTGCCACCCGTCGTTGCTGATCTCGACCGGCGCGCCGAACGTCGCGGCGCCATCCGTGGACTTGCGCAACACATGGTTGCGGATCTGATTGCCGTCAACTTCGCGGTCGACCATGTAAACCGTCGTGCCGCTGTCGGCGAAAGCGAAACCTAGTTTGCAACACTCGCACAGGCCTTCGCCCGCCGGATAATTTCTTGTCAATGCTTTGCCGTCGGTGCCTATCTTCATCAGATACAGCTGCCGCGGATTCGGGCTGTCGAGCCGACGATCGATCCACGCGATCAAAAAGTTGCCATCGGGAGTGGCTTCGATAATGGGAAACCGTGCTGTGTCTTCGGCCTCATTCAACGTGCGCGCGGGCGTAAAGCCGCCCTTGCTGTCGTCCATGGCGAAACGAATATTGGCGCGGGTCTTGTCGCCTTTTCCTCCCGGGATCGACCAGACGACATGGGCGCGGTTGCCGGCGTCGAACGCGATCTTGGGGCCGTTTTCTTCGCCCTGGACCGCTTCGACTTCGCTATTCACCCGCTGCTGCGACGACCAGGTTTTTCCTCCGTCCCTCGACCAGGCGATAAAGGCGTCCCGCATCGGCGACGGTCCTCGGTCGCCGGACATGTGTTGATGTTCCACAGGCGCGTTTCCTTGTGGCCAGGGCGCGTCGTGATCTTCGGTCCAGACTGCGAACAGGCGCCCGTCTCGTGCGTAGCGCAGAAACGGTGTGGAGGGGTTCGCCGCGGCTTTGCCGATGCGAATCTCTGATTCAAAGGTCAGTTGAGCGGCAGCTCGATTTGGTGAAGACGGCGTGATTGTCTGAGAGCTACAACCAAAAAAAAGGAAAATAATTAGAACAACTGAGAATCTGGTGAAAGTACTTCTCATAAAAATCACCTGCCGAATCCGGCCAACTGGCTCTCTTCCGACAACTCGGGTTGTTGAAATGCAAGCTCAATGATAACGGCGAAAGATTTTTGGCAAGAGCGCCAAAGCTAGAGCAGCGGCGGCGCGCGTTGAGCAAAGGGAGAGGAATTGAACAACGAAGCGGCTATAATAGGTTGATCGTGATCGCGAATTACGATGCGTTCGACAACCGCAAAGCTAAACGATTGAACAACCGAAACGAAAGCCTTTTCAGCAACGGATAAAACCACGCAATCACTTTGCTGCCCCGGTTGACGGTCGCGCTGGCTATCATGACTATGCCGCCCGCCATCCGCGGTTTCGTGATTTTGGACGTGAACTGCATGATGGTCGGCCGAGGCAGGAAATTGCTGAAAAAAGTGGTGGACCCGGTGTGGCGCGGAAAGGATCGAAAAGAACAAAATAACGACGGCCGCACCGAGATATAAGCTGCGCCCCTTGGCTGAAATTTGCTCACGCGCGAACATTGCGGCTCTTATGGTAGTCGGCTGACCTCATCAGCGCAACCTGTAACGATTCGGCGAGTCATTTAACTGTAAACGGCACCTTGTCGATCGCATCCAGTTCGGTTACATGGTCGGATGCCACCACGCGCAACTCGAGGACGTGGTTGCCCGGCTTGATGCCGTTGAGCGTGCCCTTTTCGCTCTCGAACATGCCCATGAGTTCCCCGTCGACGTAGGCATGAGCGTGATTGCCTCGTTTGCCTTTGATGAGCTTGAATTCAAGCGGCACTTTGTCGCCCTTGAGCACTTGGCCTTTTGCCGGCGAAATGATTTTAATGCTGGCACCTTCCGCCGGCTTGAGTGAAGGTTTCACAGCTTTAGTCGCCGCGGGTTTAGCTGGAGGCTTTTGATCCATCGAATGGCCATGCTGCGCCCATACGAACGTCGGCAGCCCGATCATCAGGGCGAGCATCGCGAATATGCCGTGTCGTGTCATCTGGATTCTCCCTAGGCGAATATTTCAGCATAAAATTGCCGCGATCTAAAGGAATCACGGTATTTGAGCTTCCCGTACGGGCTTTTTATTACACAATCGCAAGGGATCCAGCATTAACCCCAACCCTATTTCGCGCGGTGCGCTGACTTTTCCGTGTTGTGACGGGTTTTCCGAAAGCGGCAGGTCGATCAAATAGATGGGCTGACGTCGATCTCCCTTGGCCAACCTTTTTTTGAATCAGGTGATCGCGAATGAGATCGCGCATCGCCTCGGATCTATTCTGGTAACCGGCCCCAGCGATCCTCTGATCGAAGGCGGCTAACAGATCTTCCTCCAGGGAAACGCGGAAGCGCGACAGGTGATGCATGGCCTCACACAGAAGCGCATTTCGTAACGCGAAATTTGACTTTGTGACAACTCACCCGAATTGTTAGCGCTACGGTTGGCAGGCGCACAACACCTATGTTACCCGTATTTCAACGTGTTTCCGCGCAGTCTACTATTCATTCTAACGCTCTTTACATCAGTCGCGTGCGGGCGAAACGAGCGAATGGATGCGCTCTACGCCCAACGCTGCATGAACTGCCACGGACCCGGCGGCGCGGGCGATGGGCCCATAGCAACGGCATTGCCGGTCAAACCGCCCGATTTTCGTGAAACCGTACAGCGAAAGAGCAATAGTCAGATGCGAAAAATCATCGCGGAGGGCGCGGGCACTATGCCTGCGTTTGCTCCCGCTCTAAACCCTTCCGAGATCAGCGACATGTTGCAAATGGTGCGGTTTTTGAGCCGAGAGGGACGAGATCTAGCTTGGTGGGAAAAGTATGACACCTTGGTCGTAGCGCACTGCAGCATCCCATGGGAGACCGTCTTGGGTTACGACCAATACGAAGAGCCGCCAAGACGCTAAGGATCGCGTATCCAACCGTATTTCCATGGATTTTATCGCTGCGATGCGCGTATGGTTCAACTTGACAAGGTGCCAGGTTAAAACTAAACTCAAACATGAAGTTTCGTGACTTATATAACCATGGCTCTCCGTAATATCGAACAACTTGAAGCGATGATCGAACGGCTCGTTGCGAATCATGAACGCATTAAAAGCGAAAAAGAAGCCATTGAAAAAAAGCTGCAACTCAAAGAAGGCGAGTGGCATCATTTGAAAGGTCAAATTCGCCAATACGAGCGTGAGCGGATCGAGTTACGGGAGAAGTTGGACAAAATAATCGGGCAGTTTGCGAATTTGCAACTTGCTGATTAAGTCCGGTGGAATCGATGAAAAAAGCTCTAGACGTCGAAATTCTCGGTCAAAAACTCACCATCAGTAGTGACGCCGAAGAAGGTTACATGCTGAAGGTGGCCGGCTACGTTGATGGTAAAATGCAGGAACTGATGCGCTCATCCAAGCCCGTGGCGAAGTCCAACGTGGCTATGTTAGCGGCGCTCAATATCGCCGATGAGTATCACCGACTGAAAGACACGCACGAAGCGATCTTGACTCGGCTGGACCAGTTATCAAAAAAGCTTTTGACGACTTTAAGTGAGGAGGGTTAGTACCTTTTAAGGTGATTAATTTCCCAGGTAATTTGCGCACGGGAAAGCCTTAATTGAGGCGGCGTGGGAAGATGAGGGATTGGGGAAAAACAATAGCGATGAATCTGATCCGTTGGATTCTTTCATTCTTTGGTTCGTATCGAATGCGGCAGCCTAACACGGAAAATCCGACATGGACATTGGATGTACCGTTGGCAACGGCAAGATTGGTGTGCGTCCGTCCTGGCGGCGGGACGCGGTTGTCGAGGAGCCCGACTGCGCTGCATCAACGATCAGATCTTTAACCACTTTTTCCGCCAAAAATTTTTCTCTTCATCTCTTCCGGCCGCTCTTGGCACTATGCAAGGCGCTGTTATGGAAGAGACGCGACACCAACTGCGCAGCGCGCTTTTGAAACGCCGCGACAAGTTGCCAGCGTCAACCTGCCATTCCTGGAGCAGGTTGATTCAAGCAAAAGTCCTTGAGCTTCCGCACTATCTCGCCGCGCAATCGGTCGCGCTATACTATGCTATTCGAAATGAAGTGGGGACCGAAGCGATCATGGCTGACGCCTTCGGGCGCCTAAAAAAAGTGTTTTGTCCAAAGATTAGCGGCGATGAGCCGGCAGTCTTTCTTCGGGTATTTTCTCAGGCAGATCTCGTTCCCGGACCGGCCGGCGCAGCCGAGCCACCGGGTGATGTTCGTCTTTTGGAAGCGGACTGCGAAGGATTAATAGTGCTTGTCCCTGGGGTGGTGTTCGATGACCGCGGAAATCGTCTCGGCCGGGGTGGCGGTTGGTATGATCGGGCGCTGAAATGGTTTGATGATCGTGGCGTTTATGTCGGATTGGCATACGAATTTCAGGTCGTCGATAAAGTTCCTGCAGAGTTGTGGGATGAGAAAGTTCATTACGTCGTTACCGAATCGAGAGTGATCGACTGCGGTGTTGCGCCGCGGCGACAGATCGATCGGCAACACTGAAAGGGGGTGTCGCAAGTGGAACAGAGTTTATTGATAGGGTTGATGGGTTTGATTGGTGGAATCGTCGTTACGTCTGCGGTGGTTTGGGGCCGCAGCAAACGCGCGCGTGCGGAAGTCGACGCGGCGAAAAACAGCGCAAGTCGGATTATTGAGGAAGCCAAAAAAGATGCCGCGGCGATAAAAAAAGAAGCTGAAATCCAAGCCAAGGATAGTGTGCTCAAAGAGCGTGGTGAGTTTGAAAAGGAGGTCCGGGAAACACGCCGCGAACTGCAGAACCAAGAAAAACGGTTAATTGGAAAAGAAGAGGTAATCGACAAGAGAGTTGAAACCTTCGATAGGCGCGAGAGCGAATTTGCGCGGCGGGAACAATCCCTAAAGGCGCGCGAGAAAATGATCGAGGAGAAAGCCCTCGAATGTGACCGGCAGGTCGATGAAGCGAGACGACAGTTGGAGCAAGTCGCGGGTTTGACCCGGGAGGAAGCCAAGCGGAGTCTCATCGACCAGATGGTCGATGAGGCGAAACATGAATCGGCCAAGCGTATCCGGGTGATTGAGGAAGAGGCGAAGGAAGAGTCGGTGCGCAAGGGCCAGAAAATTGTTGCTCTGGCCATCGAGCGCCTTGCCGGTGATTTTGTCGCCGAGCGTTCGGTGACGGTATTCCCTTTGCCGAATGACGAGCTAAAGGGGAAGATCATAGGCCGGGAAGGGCGCAATATTCGCGCTCTCGAGGCGGCGACGGGAATCGACCTAATCGTCGACGACACGCCTGAGACTGTCGTCATATCGGGGCATAACCCAATTCGTCGCGAGATTGCGCGCTTATCGTTGGAAAAACTGGTCTCGGACGGCCGCATACATCCTGGCCGGATTGAAGAGGTTGTGCGCAAGTCGGAGCAGGAACTTGACGAGGCCATCCGTGAGGCGGGACAGCAGGCGATTTTCGACGTCGGTGTCCATGGCGTTCACCCCGAGATCATTAAATTGCTAGGCCGTCTCAAGTATCGTTACAGTTACGCTCAAAACGTCTTGTTGCATTCGATTGAGGCGGCTTTCATCTGTGGTGGCATGGCCGCAGAGCTCGGATTGAATGAAAAACAGGCGCGTCGCGCCGCCTTGCTGCACGATATCGGCAAGGCCGTGGATCATGAGGTGGAGGGCTCGCACGCGATTATCGGAGCCGAACTTGCACGCAAATATGGCGAATCGCCGAAAATCGTCAACGCCATCGCGGCGCATCATGAAGACGTGAAAGCGG
>CAMLCX010000127.1 GCA_946478635.1 uncultured Pseudomonadota bacterium | reverse complement strand
AATCGTGTCCCCAGACCGGGGACGCTAGAGCTGTGTCATATCCGCGCCTGGTTCTCGATGGCGACTATCCCCAGGCCGCGCATGAGCTTTTGGTGCACATGGTTGAACTCAACCTCGAGGGTGGCGCCGCCGAGGGAGAAGATGGCCGGCGTCATGTTGACAACCTTGCCGTTGGGAAGCTTCTCGATAAAGGACTCATCGCGCGTCTTCTTTACCAGCTCGGCGATGCGGTTCATCGTGCGTTCGAGGTCCCATACCTCCCAGTCGGAAGCTCCCGCGGCGCGATGCAAGACCTGGGTGGGACGGTTGGGGTTGACGTGGAGCTGGAAAATCGCGGCGCCCTTGGGACAGAGGGTGCCCTCGTTGTGGGGACTGCGCGGATCGCCCTCGATATTGACGATCTTGCCGTCGATGGTGTGGATCAGCGTGCCGCATCCCACGGAGCAGTAGGGACAAACACTGGGCGTCACCGTGGCGCCTTTAATGCGCAGCTCCTGAGCCCTGGCCACCGCCGGTCCGAGATTGACGCCTGAACCGATCAACCCGCCCAGCGCTGTCGCGCTACCTGCAGCAACGGAAAGACGAAGAAAATCTCGACGCGAAACGTCCATAGAGACTCCTTGTCGCAGACGAGCCAAGTTTACGGCTCAACGTAGTAAAATGCGTAAATCAAAGTCAAGGGGCGAAATCGAAGGACGGAGAAGGAGGTTTTGGTGAAGCCAACGCCGTCGGTTGTCTTCGGTCAGCAGTCGGAGGAATTACGCACTAATATAAAATGAATGCGCCTTTCGGTTGTGCGCGCTCCGGGCGCAAATTAAACCGAAATCTGTATTAGGCGGCGCATTGCCGGATCGCGCTGATGCGCTCGGCCGGCGAGGGATGGGAATAGTGATACGCCGAATACCACGGGTGCGGCGTCAGGTTCGACAGATTCTTCACGGTCAAATTGATCAGCGCTTCTTCCATCGGCTTACCGTCACGTAAAGTCAGCGCTGCGAAGCGATCCGCTTCGTATTCGTGCTTTCGCGACAAGAGATTCATTAGCGGTCCGAGATAAAATGTCGCCGTGCCCGACAGCAAGCTGAAAAGCACCAATGCGCCGTGATGGCTCGGTACTAATCCGAAAGCAGAATAGAGCGGCTGGAAATCGAGCAGCAGGCTCAAAATGTAGAGACCAACCATTAACAACACCGTATGGACGAACAACATTCTTTGAATATGCTTCATTTTATAATGGCCCATTTCGTGCGCCAGCACCGCTAACCCCTGCTCCATGCTCATCTGTTCGAGCAAGGTATCGAACAAGACGATGCGCTTGGACTTGCCGATACCGGTGAAGTAGGCGTTCGAGTGCGACGAGCGCTTGGAGCCGTCCATCGAGAAGATGCCGCTCGTCTTGAAGCCGACTTGGTCGGCCAGAGCCAAAATGCGTTGGCGAAATTCTCCTTCTTTGAGCGGCTCGAATTTGTTGAACCAGGGGGCAATGAAAGTAGGGAAGATGACGATCATCAACAGCTGGAATCCGCTGATAAAGACGAACGCCCAAATCCACCAAAAGCTGCCGGTCGCCTGCATCAGCCAAAGAATGACGAGCAAGAAAGGCACGCCGATCAGCAAGCCAAGAACAGCGGCTTTGATTTTGTCGGCGATATAGAGTCGTGGCGTTATTTTGTTAAATCCAAACTTGGCTTCAAGGGCGAAGGTCGAATAAATATCGGTCACCAGACCGGTCATCGCGAAATACAGAGCCACGGCGAAACAAAAGATAATGCCATGAGCGTAAAAACCCAGGGAAATCTGTTCCGCAACTCTCGTGGAAAGCTTCTCGAAGAAGCCCAAAAGCCCGCTGAATAGAAGTACGAGGGTAATAAGACGACCGTAAATTTCCGACCAGCGCTGGAAGCGACCTTTGGCGAGCGTGTACTCGACCGATTTTCCGTATTCCTCGGGACTTAGCCGGCCGCGAAAGTAATCCGGAATTTGCTTGTCGGCACGGCGGGCGCGCACGTGGTGAAGATTCAGTTCGTTGAGTATAAATTCGACGAGAAATTCGACCGCGAAGAGGACCAGAAATAACGAAACGACGGTTTGTTCCATTAAGTTAGGCGATCACGCTTGATTCACCTCTTCTGACGAAGCCACCGGAACGCTGGGCGTGCTATAGGAAAACACCAACTGGCCGTCCTTTTCGTCAACTTCGACTTTTCCGCCGTTTTGCAGTTTGCCGAACAGGATCTCATCGGCAAGCACGCGCTTGATTTCGTTTTGTATCAGCCGCGCCATCGGCCGCGCTCCGAATGTCGGATCGTAGCCGCGCTCGGCAAACCAGCGCCGCGCTGCGGGGGTGAGTTGCAAAAAGACCTTTCGGTCGTTGAGCTGCTCATCAAGCTCGATGATGAACTTGTCGACCACCCGCTCGATATTTTCCGGGCTCAGCGGATTGAAGGTAATCATCGCGTCCAGCCGGTTACGAAATTCCGGGCTGAACATCTTTTCCACCGCTTCCTTGCCCTTACCGGCATTGGTTCGCGCGCCGAACCCAAGCGGCGCGGCGCTCATCTCGCGGGCACCGGCGTTGGTTGTCATGATCAGGACAATGTTGCGGAAATCAGCCTTTTTACCGTTGTTATCCGTCAGAGTCGCGTGGTCCATCACCTGCAGCAGAATGTTGAACAGATCGGGATGGGCCTTCTCGATTTCATCGAGCAACAAAACGGCGTAGGGATTGCGGTTGATCGCGTCGGTGAGCAAACCGCCCTGATCGAAGCCGACGTAGCCCGGCGGCGCGCCGATCAGCCGTGATACGGTGTGTTTCTCCATGTATTCACTCATGTCGAAGCGGAGAAACTCAATCCCCATGATCTTGCTCAGTTGTTTCGCCAGTTCGGTCTTGCCAACCCCGGTCGGTCCGGCGAATAGGAAGCAGCCGATCGGTTTTTCTGGCTGGCCCAGCCCGGAACGCGACAGCTTAATGGTGCTCGCCAAAGTGTCGATCGCGGCATCCTGGCCGAACACCACGAGCTTCAAATCGCGATCGAGTGTTTGCAGTTGTTCCTTGTCGGAGCTTGACACGCTGCGCGGCGGAATCTTGGCGATTTTCGCGACCATCTTCTCAACGTCCTTGGGGCCGATCGATTTGCGCCGTTTTTCCTCCGGCTGGATTTTGACGGCGGCGCCGATTTCATCGATCACGTCGATCGCTTTGTCCGGCAGTTTCCGATCGTTGATATGCTTGGCGGAAAGCTTGACGGCCGCGCGGATCGCGCCGGCGCTGTAATGCACGCCGTGGTGCTTTTCGTAGTGTGGCTTCAGGCCTTCGAGAATTTTAACCGCGTCTTCCTGGCTCGGTTCGGGCACATCGATCTTCTGAAAACGCCGCGCCAGCGCTCGGTCTCGTTCAAAGTAGCTCTTGTAGTCATGATAGGTGGTCGAGCCGATGCACTTCAGCTCGCCCGACGCGAGCGCGGGCTTAAGGATATTGGACGCATCCATTGAACCGCCGCTGGTCGCGCCGGCGCCGACGATCGTATGAATCTCGTCGATGAACAGGATCGAGTTGGGACGTTTCTTGAGCCCGCTCAGCACTCCTTTCAAGCGCGCTTCGAAATCGCCGCGAAATTTGGTCCCGGCGAGCAAGGCGCCCATGTCGAGCGCATAAATGACCGCGTCTTTAAGCACATCCGGCACCTCGCCGTGATGGATCTTCATCGCCAACCCTTCGGCGATAGCCGTTTTTCCGACACCCGGGTCGCCCACATAGATTGGATTATTCTTGCGACGCCGGCATAACACATGAATCGTCCGCTCGATCTCGTCGTCGCGTCCGATCAGCGGGTCAATGAGCCCTTGGGCCGACTTGTCGACCAAATTTACCGTGAAGGCTTCGAGCGGATTGACGCGCCGTTTCGAGCGATCCTCCCCGTCCTCCTGCTCATCATCGTCCGGGTGCGACTCCGGTTCTTCGTCCGTGGCAATTTTGGAAACACCGTGGGAAACATAATTCACCAGATCGAACCGCGTAATGCCTTGCTCCTGGAGCAAATAAACGGCGTAGGAATCCGGCTCGCGATACATCGCGATCAGCATGTTGCCGCCGTTAATCTCTTTGCGCTCCGCTGATTGGGCGTGAATCACCGCGCGCTGCAGCACTCGATGAAAACTCAGCGTTTGCTGCGGCTCTTGTTCCCAGCCGTGCGGCAACGTCTCCATCTGCCCGTTGAAGTATTCTTCCAGAGATTTGCCGAGCCGCTCGAGGTCGCCGCCGCACGCGAGGATCGCCGCCTTGCCATCCTTGTCGCGCAGCAGAGCAAAGAGCAGGTGTTCGAGACTGACGTATTCGTGGCGCCGGCTCTTGGCTTCTTTCAGGGCTAAATTGAGAGTGCCTTCCAGTTCCTTACTAATCATTCTAGGCCTCTTCCATCGTGCATTTGAGGGGATATTCGTGCTGGCGCGCTAGATTCTCCACCAACGCGACTTTGGTTTCGGCGATCTCATAGCTATAGACGCCTGCGACGCCGATGCCTTTCTTGTGAACGTGGAGCATGATTTGCACCGCTTCGGTTTGCTCCTTGTGAAAAACATACTGCAAGATCTGTACGACGAATTCCTTTGTGGTGTAATCGTCGTTGTGAAGCAGAACTTTGTATAGGGGCGGGCGTTTTACCTTCTTCTTGGTCTCGGTGACCAGCCCGTGTTCGGATTCCGTCTCGCGCCGGCTCATCTTTGAAACTTGCCCCTTGTAAAACCCAATCAAATCTAACACGGCGGTACACCGAGCCGCAATATTGTCTCGATCTCGGGTAAATTCCTTTCAGCAAAGGGCCATTGTATCGCGCCGTGGGCTAGGTGTTATAATGCATTCAGGCTGACGACGGCGAAGTCGTCGCCTCGCGGGGGTGTTTATGCTTTCCAACAAAGTCAGCGAGATTATGACGACCAATCTGACGACGGCACCGGCGTCCGCCTCCATTTTCGATGTTATGGCGACGATGGTCGCGAAAGACGTCGGCCGAATCATCATCACCGATGACGACGTTCCCGTCGGCATTTTCACCGAGAAAGACGTTCTTAGGCGGGTGGTCAACCCGCGCCTCGACGCACGCAAGACCGAAATCAAAAGCGTCATGACCACGCCGGTGCGCGCCGTGCGCGAAGAAACTCACATCATTGACGCTTTTGGCAGAATGTATCGCGGCAAGTATCGGCATCTTTTGGTCCGCGGCCGGCGCGGAAAAATAATTGGCATCGTTTCCATGCGGCGAATTCTCAATATTGCGGTAGAGCTCGGACAAGGGCTCAGCGAGACGCGGACCTTCGGCGACATCGCCGCCGGTGCGATCGTATTTGTCGAAGCCACCTGCAGCGTTCAGGAGGCCGTCGAAATTATGGAGAAAAAAAATGTCACCGCCGTGGTGGTGAAAACAGCCGGCAAGCCAGCGGGCATTTTTACCGAGCGCGACGTGCTGAGGCGTGTGGCGGTTACGGAATTGCCGGTCAAAGACACAACGGTCAAGCAAGTGATGACCGCGCCGATCATAACGATGCCAATGACCGCGCTCGTCGGCGACGTGCTCGCCGAAATGTATCGCCGGGATATTCGAAATATGCCTGTGCAGGCAGGCAGCGGTGATCTCATCGGCTTGGTCTCCATGCCTGAGATTCTTCAATACGCGCGCGCTTTTAATGTCGATGAGCAGGTTCGTCGCACCTGGAAAGAGGTCGCCGAATACCTCGATAACGAAGATCAATATACACCCGGGTAAAGATTCTAAACCATTGTCTTTCCAGGGTTATATGGTAGAATTTGTGAATTGTCATCGAGCTTAGAAGGAGGTTGTATTTTGGATACGCCGTTAATCAATGATCTCAACATCTGCGTTGCCACGGAGAATGGTTCCGGCAGCGCTTCTTCGAACAATATTCTTTTCAAGGCCATCTTTAAAATGGGCATTCCCTGCTCATCGAAGAACATGTTTCCGTCGAATATTCAGGGTCTGCCCACCTGGTATCAGATCCGTGCCTCGGCGGAAGGCTACCTCAGCCGAAAAGATGTCATCGACGTGATGGTGATGTTCAACGATGTCACGGCGGCAAAAGACATTTACCGCGTGCGCGACGGCGGTTTGATTCTTTATGACGACTCCACGCCTCTCAGCGCTAGTTTGAAACGCGATGGCGTTCAGTTCATCGGTTTTCCGGCAAACAAGCTCGTGGCCAAGCTGGTACCGGCATCGCCGCTCCGCGTCAAACAGCGCAACATGGTCTATGTCGGAGCCTTGGCTTATCTCTTCGGCATCGATATGTCCGTGATCAAAGCGGTGCTGGAAGATACCTTCGGCAAAAAGCCTACGGTCATCGAATCCAACTTGATTTGTATCGAGGCGGGTTATCAATACTGCAAAGAGCAAAACCATAAACAAACCATCGCCCGGCTCGAACCGATTCCCAACGGCAACAAAGGCAAAATCATCACCGAAGGCAACACCGCGGCCGCGTTGGGCGCCATTTACGGCGGCGCCTCGGTCATTTGCTGGTATCCCATTACACCGTCGAGTTCCCTGGCTGAATCGATGGAATATTACCTGCCGAGATTGCGCAAACCCATTGACGGCAAAAAAACCTACGCGATTGTTCAGGCGGAAGACGAGATTGCTTCCGCCGGCATGGTGGTGGGCGCAGGTTGGGCGGGAGCACGGGCAATGACTTCCACCTCGGGCCCCGGAGTCTCGCTCATGAACGAGACCATCGGCCTTGCCTACTATGCGGAGATTCCCAGCGTTTTTTTTATTATCCAACGCGGCGGCCCATCGACTGGATTACCCACGCGAACGCAGCAAGCGGATATTTCCCTTATGTACGGCGCCTCCCATGGCGATACGCGCCATCTCATTTTGATTCCCCACGACATGAATTCCTGTTTCGACCTGGCGCGCCAGAGTTTCAATTATGCCGACCGGTTCCAAACGCCGGTTTTCGTCGCGATGGATCTCGACCTCGGCATGAACCTGTGGCCGTCGGAGCCTCTGAAATTGAATCAGGAACCGTTCGATCTTGGCAAACGGTTGACAGCGCAAGACCTCGACGAATGGACCAAAGCCGGCAAAAAATTCCGTCGCTACTTCGATCAGGACGGCGATGGTATTCCGTATCGGACCGTGCCGGGCAATCAGAATCGCCTGGCGTCTTATTTTACCCGGGGTTCGGGCCACGACGCCGATGCTCGCTATTCCGAAGACGAGCACGACTACAAGTATATCCTCGACCGGCTGCGGAAAAAATTCGAAACCGCGCGTAAGTTTGTTCCCAAGCCGATTGTTGAAAAGGAACGCGGCGTCAAGACCGGCATTATTTGTTACGGATCGAGTTATGAGCCGGTGCGCGAAGCGCGCGATCGCTTGAAGGCGCGCGGTTTGAAAACCAATTTTTTAGTGATTCGCGCTTTGCCTTTGACTAGCGAAGTGAGAGATTTCTTGGCCGAACACGACACCATCTATCTCGTCGAGCAAAACCGCGACGCACAGATGGCGGCGATCATCAAAGACGAGCATCCCGAATTCGGCACCAAGATCGTCAGTGTATTGATTTACAATGGCCTGCCGGCGACGCCCCTCGAAGTCGTCAATCAGATTTTCGCCGCATCCCAATCGGCAAAAACAGCATAAGGACAGGATAAGAACATGGCAGAAGCTAAACTCAATCGTCTCAATTTGACCGAAAAAGACTACGACGGCGCGGCCTCGACCATGTGCCGAGGTTGCGGCCATGACGCCATCTCGGCGTCGGTGCAGCGTGCGTTCTTTGAAAACAGCATCGACCCGCGCAAGGTCGTGAAACTAAGCGGTATCGGTTGTTCGTCGAAAACCCCCGCCTATTTTCTCAGCCAATCCTTCGGCTTTAACGCGGTGCACGGCAGAATGTCCGCGGTCGCCACCGGCGCCAACCTGGCGAATCACACGTTGCTGCCGATCGGCGTTTCCGGCGACGGCGATACCTCGGCCATCGGCTTGGGCAATTTTTGCCACATGATGCGGCGCAACATTAACATCACCTATATCATCGAGAACAATGGAGTGTACGGCTTGACCAAAGGGCAGTTTTCCGCAACGGCGGATGTCGGTTCGGTCATGAAAGGCGGCAAGGTGAACGATATCCCCGCCATCGACTTGGCCGAGCTCGCGATTACGCTCGGCGCTACCTACGTTTCGCGAAGCTTCTCCGGCGACCGCAAACAGCTTGCGCCGCTGGTTCAAGGCGCTCTCTCCCACAGAGGCAGCGCGATTTTGGACGTCATCAGCCCCTGCGTGACTTTCAACAATCACGAAGGATCGACCAAGAGCTTAAAGTACGTCAAGGGACACTTGGATCCGATTCATGATCTCGACTTCATTCCACCCTACGAGAATATCGAGGCCGATTACGATGAAGGAACGGATCACCAAGTCGAAATGCACGACGGCTCGCGCATCATCTTGCATAAGCTTGGCAAGGATTACGACCCGACGAATAAAGCGCAGGCGATCCAGGCGATTCACGGCGCCATTGCTGAAGGGAAGTTTTTGACAGGTTTGATTTACTACAATCCCAACCGCAAAGAATTCGCCGAAGAGCTGAATTTATGCGACGTGCCTCTTTCGGAATTGACCCAGGAATATCTCCAACCGCCGCTCGAGGCGCTGGAAAGAATTAACGCGGACATGATGAAGTAGGCTCCGCGGCCACAATTCCCGAACGCAAAAGACCTGGTAGATTTTTCTACCAGGTCTTTTTTTGTCAATGGATTGAACGTCGGGTGTTCTTACTCAAAGGCCGCGCATTTCTCGCGCCGGCAGATCTTGCCAGGTGTCGACAATGTCCTTCGACGAAGCGACCAAACCAAAGTGTCGGCGCATATTGTCCAGCGTGCCTAAATGCAGCTTGGCTTCATACGCCGCCGAGCAATCGTCGATCATCGTGACATAGTAATCGAACATATAGGCGTCCCGAGCGGTGGTTTCCACACAGACGTTGGTCGCCACGCCGCAAACCAGCACGCTCTGAATGTTGCGCGCTTTGAGGACGGTATTTAAGTCGGTATTGATAAACGCGCTGTAGCGGTGCTTGACGACCACTCGCTCGCTCGGCAGTGGTGCGATGCCTTCGTAAAACTCCGCGCCCCAAGTTCCCTCGCGGCAAGTGCTCAGCCCGCCTTTCTGCGAAGTGCGATAGATCCAGGACGGCGTATCGGTCCACTCGCTATGCGTGGTTCGAATGTAGACGATCGTGAGTCCCACTCGCCGCGCTTCTTCAATCAACCGCAACAAGGGCGGCATGATCGCCATCGCTGCGTTGACATCTTCGCCGCGTTTGCCGGCGCTGCCTTTGGGGCTGACGAAATCGTTTTGCACGTCGACGACGATCAACGCCGCGTTCTTCGGATCGCAGCGTTCCTTTAGGCTTTTTAAGATTTCCACAAGATTCCTCCCGTTGAATTTGCTTGGCGCCGTTTACTGAAAACGGATCACCGACAACTGGGTTAATGGTCGTGTTTTCGCTGCAAGCCGCCATGGCCCATGGCCATGATGTCGGCGCGTGTGATCCTTTCGCCGGCGAGCAACCGTGGCAATAACACATCGAACGCAGTGAAAGGATCGTGCAGCACGCAGCCGGAAAGGCCCATGACCGGCGTATCGCCGAGATAAGCCATGACAAACATCGAGCCGGGCAAAACCGGAAACCCATGCGTCTCCACTTTGGCGCCGCTCCTGCGGATGCCTTCGGGCGTTTTGTCGTCCGGATCCACTGACATGCCGCCGCTGACGAGAATGATATCGGCGCCGGCCCGCTTCGCGGCGTTGATATCGCCTGCGATGATATCCGGATCGTCGGGTGCCACCTTGACCGATTCGAGCGCGGATCCGAGCTCGCCGACCTTTCGGGTTACGATCGGGCCAAAGCCGTCCTTGATACGGCCGGTAAAAACCTCGCTGCCGGTAACCACGAGATGCACTTTCTTTTGTGGCATCGGCAGAAGCGTGACAATCGGCTTTTCCTTGCACAGTGCTTCGGCCTTCTGAACCAACTCTTCCTTGACGATCACGGGAATGGTCCGCGTGCCGGCGACCACCGTACCTTGTTTCACATGGCGATCACCGGGTAACGTTGCCAACATAAGATCACCCAACGAATTGAAGCGATAAAGCAAATCCGTATCGACTTTAAGCAGCCCGGGAATGGCCGCGACCAGATTGATACGCCCTTCGCTTGGATCCGTTAGGTTTAGATTCGATCCGGCTGCGGCCTGCGCCAGTCTTCGCGCGGCATCTTCCTCATGCAGTTCGTCTTTTTCCAACTCCATGATGTAAAGATTGCGCTTACCGACATCCAAGAGCTTGGAAATATCTTCCTGGCGGACAATATGGCCCCGGCGAAATGCCGGTCCCTTGTGCTTGCCCGGCACAATCTCGGTAATGTCGTGAGCCAGAGGCAGTCCCACCGCCTCTTCTACAGGTATGACTTTAAGCATTCTGGTGATTTCCTCTGCTTGCGCTTCTAACTAAGAATATATTCTCACGACCCGTGCTTTGTCCAGGATTGGGATTACCTACTTAGCTGCGTTTACAAAGCGCTGAAAACCGGAGCCCGCACGTTAGGCGAAGAATTATCGGTTACAACGCGCTCTATGCTTACTGCCAAGAGTCGGTGCGCTGCTAACTAGAGGCCCCAAAATTGGCGAGATTTGGGGGGCTCAGCACGAACCCATCGGCCGAAGGAGTGTGATTTTAAAACCCTGAACGACGCGAGGGCGAGGCTCGCATGCCCCGGGGCGACAGGGCAACTTCCTAATCATGCGACTCAATAGCACCGTCGATCGCCTGCTGTTGGTGGCGCGCGCTCACGAGTAATTTGTCGATGCGTTTTCCGTCCATGTCCACGACTTCGAATCTTAGCCCGTTCCACTCGAAGGAATCCGATACCGAAGGAATCCGCCCCATCCTCGTGAAGACGAAACCGCCCAGCGTTTGATAGGCGTCGCGTTTTTCTCCCGGCAAGTCGTCCAGATGAAAAATCTCTTTGAACTCGTCCACGCTCAACATCCCGTCCAAAAGCCAGGAACCGTCGTG
>CAMLCX010000126.1 GCA_946478635.1 uncultured Pseudomonadota bacterium | reverse complement strand
CAAAGGAAGACTGTTGTCATTTCGACCAACGGGAGAAATCTTTCTTAGATTCCTCATGTTCGCTCGGGATGACGAGCCACGGCTCGTCACTTGGCGGTCTTTGTGGGCTTTGCGCGAGATGCTCCCCATTCTTTTTGGTTGCGGCTCTGCCGCGCTGGGGCGATGTCTTATTTTCTTACTGAGCACAGCAGGTTATGCACACTGGCGGAGAATCCGCCGTCAAACAAGGACGGCCGGTTGAGATCACCGAAAGGGGTGAATCGATCGCGATGTTGGTTCCTCCCACGCAAAGTTCGGCCGCTCAAATCGCCGAGGTATTGAGCCGAAAGGGAATCGGATCGTGGAAGGGGGGAAAGCCAAGGGGAGCCTCAAGGCGGGTGACCGTAAAGGGCAAACCTGTTTCTCAAAATGTCATTGAGGATCGCCGGTGATTCTCTATCTGGATACCAGCGCTCTGGTCACGCTGTATGTGGCCGAAACAGACAGCGCTAAGATAACTAAACTGATTGAAAGCTGCCGAAATGCCTTCAACCTCACGCATCGCATACGCCGCATATTATTCTCAAGACCGTAGGCCGAGCCTTGGAGACGTTTGAGTCGATCGAACGGGAGTACTTTTATATCAGCCCCTTGCGCTTCGAGTTCATGGTCAAGACCTAAACTGATAGCCTATTGATTGTGGATTTTTGTCCTTTGCTACTATTTTACTTTGTTCAAAAACCCCTGGTCGTCGAATCGCCATAAGGCGCATGGCGCGGGGTTTCCCCTTCCGTACAAGCCGTTGGCTTACAGAAAATAGCGAAATTTGGCCGTGGTTGCTACTTGGTAACGAGCCGATTAGGCAGCTCGTCTTTGTCGTCCGCTCGGCGCGGGAAGTGGGTCGCGAGGATCTCACCGCAGCGCGCTATGGCTCTGCAGAAGGCATCGCACGCCTGGTTTCTCTTCAATCCGGCGGTCAATGTTTGAACGATCTCCTGCCAGGTACTGGGCTCAACCTTTGCGTTGATGCCGCGGTCGGCGAGCACTTCGACGCGGTGTTCCATCAGCGAAACGAGGATGAGAATTCCAGTGTGGTCCCGGGTGTAGTGAAGTCCGTGCTCCGTAAACGAGGATAGCGCCAGCGTGTGAACAGCTTCGGCGATCCGGTTTCTAGAAGCGAGCACGCGTTTGACGGGCGATGTTCGGCCGACTAAAAAGCCAATGAGAACACCGATAATCGGCCATAGATTGACATATTCGGATCCCCACGGATCGCTCCAGAACCACTCGACGATCATGCCGGCGCACAGCCCGACCACCACGCCAAGCAGTTCGATTTCGGTATATCGCGCCGACGAAGCTGTTATGATCGGCACGATTTCGCCGGCGGTTTTTGACTCGGCCGCAATGATCGCTTGACGGATGCGCTCTTTTTCTTCCTCGGTGAAAAACTTATCGGCACTCATAACTACCAACTGTCGGAGGCACCGCCGCCGCCGAAGCTCCCGCCGCCCCCGCTGAATCCTCCGCCGTCGGACCCACCGCCGCCAAAAAATCCGCCTCCGCTGGAATAGTCACCGCCGCCAAAACCACCCGGACCGCCAAAGATGGTTGGCCCGCGATGCCGGCCGCGAGTCGCCCACATGCTGTTTCTGCGGCGATTGGCGGTCGACGCAAATCCCATCAAGCCCAGCACAGCGATGGTAATCGCCAGCATAGCGAACGAGTTTAGACCCGAACCCTGGCCGCCGCCTTTTTTGAGCGCCGACTCGGGCAGCGGTTCTTTCTTGATGACTCTAAGAACCGCGTCGATCCCGGCGATGATGCCGCCCGCGAAATCCTGGGAACGGAAGCGCGGCACGATGTACTCGCTCGTGATTCTTTTGGCGATGGCGTCAGGCAGTACGCCTTCAAGTCCATAACCGACTTCCAAGCGCAGACGGCGATCCTTCACTGCGACGACAAGAATGACGCCGTTGTCGAAGCCTTTTTTGCCGATTTTCCAATTTTCCGCGACGCGGATGCTGAATCCCTCGATGTCTTCGCCATCGAGCGTGGGAATCGTCAGCACCGCCACCTGATGCCCCGTCTCCTGCTCGAACTGTGCGAGCCGGGTTTCCAGGGATCGCGCCTGATTCTGGTTCATGACCCCGGCGTAATCGTTAACGCGTCCGCGCAGGGGAGGCACATCCAAAGCTGAAGCCAGCGAGACGTGAACTAAGAGCACATAGGTCAAAAATAGAATTGCCAAGGAGAATTGATGGTGCTTCGATCTAGTGTTAGTCACTTTTTTTTCTTCTCGGATTAAGTTGCGAGTTTGTTCGCCAGCTCATCTCGGTCGTCGGTCTGTCGCGGGAAATGGGCGGCCAGGATTTGGCCGCAGTGTTCTATTGCCTCGCAGAAACCATCGCAGGCATTACCGGTCTTTAATCCGTCAGTAAGAATATCAACAACCGCTTGCCAGGTTCCAGGTTCTACTTTTTTGTCTATGCCGCGGTCGGCGAGAACCACTACACGGTGCTCTAAAAGTGAGACAAAAATTAGAATTCCCGTATGCTCTCTGGTGTGATGTAGTCCTTGACCGGAGAATGCGGCGAGGCTGCGCAAATGTATCGCTTCAGTGACGCGCTCGCGGGATAGTATCCAACGCTTGATCGACGGAATGCTGCAGAATGCGTATCCCAGAACCGCGCCAACCATTGGCCACAGCACATAAGCGTGCACCGGACCCCAGGGGTCGTGCCAAATGAATTCGATCATTGTGCCGATAATCATACCAAAAACGACGCCGGTTAATTCGGCCTCTGTATAGCGCGCGCTCGCAGCCACGACCATCGGTACGATCTCACCGGAAGTCTTGTTCTCGGCGGAAACGACAGCTTGTTCGATACGCTCCTGTTGTTCTTGGGTAAAAAAAGTTTCGGGATTTATCAATTTACCATCCTCCTGAAGCGCCGCCTCCTCCAAAGCCGCCACCGCCTCCACTGAAGCCGCCTGCGCCTCCACTTCCCGCCGAGCCGCTTGCACCGTGGCCCCCGCTCCCTCCTCCGCCGTACCCAGTACGAAACGTATCTCGCGGCGAATAATCGGAATGTTGCGATGGACGAACGTTCCATGATCGTCCCCATGCGCGCCGCGAGAATTGCACCGTTAACATACTAGCGACTGCACCGACGCATATAGCGATGAGCCAGATGGCAGTGCCCACTACGGAGAGTCCCGGCAAACCAAGTATGCTCGACACGAACGCTCCGCTCACTGCAGCGCGAACGAGGGATGGTTGGGCAAACCCGACAACCGAACCGAACAGTGCCGTCCCGGTAAGCAACAAGAGTATTGTAGATAGATGTGAATCTGCGGACCTCGTTGGTGTTCTTGAGACTGCGGAAATGGGCTCTCCGCGGATGGCTTGAATGATCGCGGACACCCCCGACTCAATACCGCCGGCAAAGTCTCGGTCACGAAATCGCGGAATGATGACTTCCTGAATAATTCGGTAAGCCACTGCGTCCGGCAACACACCTTCAAGGCCGTAGCCGACTTCAATGCGAATTTTGCGATCGTCATGCGCGACGATTAGCATCACTCCATTATCATTGCCTTTGTGGCCGAGCTTCCAGGCTTCAGCGACGCGAATGCTAAAGTCTTCGAGGCTATCGCCTTCAAGCGTGGCAATCGTGAGGACCGCTACCTGATGGCCGGTGGCGCTTTCAAATTGGGCGAGCTTAACCTCTAACTGACTAGATTGCTCCTGCGAAAGTAATCCGGCCGAGTCGTTGATCCGACCGCGCAACGGCGGAACTTCGAGGGCGAAGGCGACGCAACAAGGCAGGAAGAAAGCAGCAGCGCTGAACCATAAAGGACGTAGCAGCAGTGAAGTCATTCCGCAGCGCACTTTGCTGTGTAGGCCGCCAACAACCGCTCTAACTACCAAAGTTTGCGCTGAACTAAAACTTTACCTGCGGCGGCTTTTGCGCGGCTTCATCGGCGCTAAAAGTCTCACGAACTTTCAGTCCGAGTAGATATTGGGCCGTCAGGTTTGTCGGAAAGGAACGAACGGCTGTGTTGTATGTAGTCACGCTCTCGACATAGCGTTTTCTCGCCACGGCAATGCGATTTTCCGTGCCTTCGAGCTGGGCTTGCAGGTCCCGATAATTTTGATTGGCCTTCAAATCGGGATACCGCTCGGCAACCACCAGGAGCCGGGAGAGAGCGCCGGATAGATTGCGCTGGACATCTTCGAATTTCTTGAAGGTGGCTGGGTCATTGAGCGCCTGAGCGTCCAATTTTATAGACGTCGCTTGAGCACGCGCTTCGATCACCTTTTGCAGAGTTTCCTGTTCAAACTGAGAGGCGCCTTTTACCGTGGCCACCAGATTGGGTATCAGGTCTGCGCGCCGTTGATACTGATTCTGTACTTCCGCCCAAGCCCCTTTCACCTGCTCGTCCAGGCCCTGAAGACTGTTGTAGCCGCAGCCCGAAAGCGCCAGCAGCGTCGCTAGAGCGATGGTCAGGTACGGAAATGATTTCATTCCAAGGTTGCCCATGAAGCCCCTCCGATGAGTTGAACTAATTTAAGGCTGCAGATTGCGAAGAGCAAGGGCTTAGGCAATAGGAACGACCGGACTAAGCGAAAAAGCGAAGTCCAAAAAAAACGGCCCACGCCTTACGGGTGGGCTGTTTTAAAAATGGCCTGAAAAAGAAAAGGGTCTCGCTATTCTGCGGCTCCGACTTTGGGGCGCCATTTATCAAAGCGTCTTTCCACCCGGGTGATTGCCTCGGTGCCGATCATGCCGGTGAGGGCGAATACGAGGACGCCGACAAAAACCTTGTCGGTCTGGAAAGTAGCGCCGGCCACCGTGATCATGAAACCGATTCCCGCGGTCGCGGCGTAGAGTTCTCCGACCATGACACCCACAATGGCTCTCCCAAGGCCGAGCCTTAGACCGGTAAGAATGAAGGGAACCGTCGAAGGCAGCACGACGGTTTTGAAGAGCATCCACTCCGAGGCGCCAAAGCTCCTGGCGGCAGTGAGGAGATTGACCGGCGTGGTCTTCACCCCGTCGCGCGTGTTGATCAATATCGGGAAGACAGCGCCGAGAAAGATGATACCGACCTTCGAGAGGATTCCGATGCCTAACCAGATGATCACCAATGGCAGGAGCGCGACGCGGGGGGTGGCGTTCATTGCGTTGACGAAAGGGTCAAATATGTAGGCGATCTTCTTATACCAGCCAATCGCGATGCCGAACGGGACTGCAAAAGCAGCCGAAAGGAAATAGCCCCAGAAAAGCTCAACGCCGCTGATGTAAAGGTCATTATAGATTTCACCCGAGGTAAAAAGCTGAACCCCGGCCTTCCAGATAAGCGAAGGCGCGCTCATGAACATGGGATTGATCAGCTGCAGGGTATTGCCGACCAGCTCCCAAATCACGAGAAAAATGAAAACAGAAGCCGTGCCGAGAATCTTCTTTTCCTGATTGAGATAGAATTTATAGAAACGTGAGGCCTCCGCGACCCTAACATCTAGAAGCAGTTCTTGAGTGGATTCCTTCTGATCAGCCATGGTTGTATCCTTTCCGGATTAATTATTTGTGACGCGTTTCTCGATAAGTCGCTGTTTCTGACGCTGAAGCGGGCAGTTCGGCGTTCTCGATCAGACCCTGCAGGATCTTGACGAATTTCGGTCCGGCGGACTGCAGTTCCTGGAGATGATGTAACGAAAGGCCTTCCAGGAATGCTTCACCGTCACGAGTCAGCTTGACGAGGACTTGCCGTCGATCGTCGGTGGCGCGCAATCGGCAAAGCAGCCCTCGATCGACAAGGCGATCGATGAGCTCGACGGTACTGTGATGCTGCAGCTGCATTCGTTCCGCTAGTACACCGATAGTCGGTTTCAAGTGGTCTGGGAGACCCCGAACAGCAAGCAGGAGCTGGTGCTGTTGGGGTTCGATACCCGCCTGGCGCGCGGCTTGTTCGCTAAACCGGAGATAGCGGCGGATCTGATAGCGTAGCTCCGCCATTGCTTTAAAATCGGGTAAATCGATTTTCTTGGTCATAATTATATCGTAAAGCGATACTATCGTATACCGATATATCTTGAACAATACAAGGGCTATCAGTCCTGAGTTTGGCTTTCACACCTTTCCCGGTGGTGCGCCTGACGGTAATGCGATCTTCGCAGTTTGAGCGTTTCGCGAACGTTCAAGGTCGCCCAATGGTTGACTTTGGCTCGGATTTCCATTAAAAATTTGCTTTCCCGAGAAAATCCTATGAAATATGCGGTAATTAGAACCGGCGGTAAGCAATACCGCGTGTCCGAGGGCGAGGTTGTCAAGGTCGAGAAGCTCGAAGGCGAGGTCGGCGCGAAAGTTACCTTGGCCGATGTTTTATTTGTCGGTGGTGAGGGCGACCCCATGATCGGCTCTCCGCTCGTGGCCAATGGCAAAGTTACCGGTGAGATCGTCGATCAGGGCCGCGCCAAAAAGATTATTGTCTTCAAAAAGAAGCGGCGGAAAAGCTACAGCCGGCAGCGCGGTCATCGGCAGTACCAGACGGCACTCAAGATCACCGCGATCGAACCATAATCAGGGAGTATAGCAATGGCGCATAAAAAGGCCGGCGGCAGCTCACGCAACGGGCGCGACAGCCAGGGGCAAAGGCGAGGGGTTAAAGTTTTTGGCGGCGAGACGGTGCGCGCGGGAAACATTCTGGTGCGCCAACTCGGCACGCGCATCCACCCGGGTAAGAACGTCGGGATGGGCCGTGACTACACGCTATTCGCGCTGGTCGACGGCGTTGTGCGCTACGAGCGCAAGGACAAGGAAAGGAAGCGCGTCGCCGTGCTGCCGGCTCAGTGAAGTGAGCGCTCGCGATTGAAAAGCCCCTTCCGGGGCTTTTTTTTTGTCCTGCGTAAGGGGATGATGGGGTGCAGTTATCAGCCGTCAGCTCTCAGAGCGACCGGACGGCAGATTGCGCTACTCTCTTGCTAACAACTGATCACTGAGGACTGCTGGTATGAAATTCATTGACGAAACCAAGATCCATGTCATCGCCGGCGACGGCGGGCGGGGCTCTGTCAGCTTTCGTCGGGAAAAGTTCGTGCGCCGCGGTCCGCCCGACGGCGGCAACGGCGGCGCGGGAGGCGATGTTGTCGCGGAAGCTGATCCTCAACTAACGACACTCTTGGATTTGCGTTATCAAAAATTGGTCAAGGGCGGCCGTGGCGGCAATGGCGCGAGCAGCGACTGCCATGGCCGGCGCGGCGAAGATCGTGTGATCAAAGTCCCCGTTGGGACGATTATTAGGGATCAGGCGACGGGCGAGCTGCTGGCCGATTTGGAAAGGGCCGGGGAGCGGACGGTGATCGCCGCCGGCGGCCGCGGCGGGAAGGGTAACGCCCATTTTGGTTCTTCGACCAACCGAAGCCCGCGTTACGCACAACCGGGCGAACCCGGACAGGAGCGGGAACTTGAGATCGAGCTCAGGCTGTTGGCGGACGTCGGCATCATCGGTTTGCCCAACGCCGGCAAGTCCACATTGATCGCGACCATCTCCGCCGTCAGACCGAAGATTGCCGATTATCCGTTCACGACACTGGTGCCAAATCTTGGCGTCGTCGCCTACGGCGAGGGCAAGAGTTTTGTCGTCGCGGACATACCTGGGCTCATCGAAGGCGCCCATGAAGGCCACGGTTTGGGGCACAAATTTCTGCGCCACGTGATGCGGACCAATTTGCTGATTCACATACTCGATGCTTCCAAGATCGATCCGCAAGATCCGCTGGCGGACTGGAAGACGGTCAATCGCGAGCTGGCTCTGTTCGATCCGGAGCTGGCCCAAAAACCCCAAATTGTGGTCGCCAACAAGATCGATTTGCCGGAGGGCAGGGAGAACGCGAAACTGCTGGCGCGCAAGCTGCCAAAAGAATTCAAACCGCTGTACGCGATCTCCGGGTTCACCACCGAAGGGGTGCAAAAGCTCGTGCAAACCGTCGGAAGCAAATTGGCAGACATCAGACGAGACAGCGAGGCTCACCGTGACGCCGCTGGAGCATAAACGGCAGATCTTGCGACGGGTGCGCCGGGTCGTCATCAAGATCGGCAGCCAGATCCTTTCGTCTAGCGAAGGTATCGAAGAGTCGCGCCTGCGCGCGCTGGTGCGCGAGCTGGCGGCGCTGCACGACCAAAAAAAGGAAATCGTCGTGGTAAGCTCCGGCGCCGTGGCCGCGGGCATGACCCGGCTCGGCCGCAAGCAGCGCCCCAAGTCCATTCCGGAAAAACAGGCGCTCGCCGCGGTCGGACAGATCAAGCTCATGGCGCTCTACGAGCGGCACTTCTCCAAATTCGACAAAAGCGTCGCGCAAGTCTTGTTGACCCACGCCGATCTTGCCAATCGGCAGCGTTACATCAACGCCAAGCATACCTTTCAGATGTTGCTGGAATCATCGATCGTACCGATCGTCAATGAAAACGACACGGTCGCCGTTGAGGAGATGAAATTTGGCGATAACGATCATTTATCAGCGCTGGTGGCGACGCTTTTGGGAGCCGATCTCCTGGTGATTCTGAGCGATGTGGAGGGTGTTTACGATCGCGACCCGCGCGTGTTCAAAGACGCGGCGCTTATTCCGTTTATTGACGACGTCAAGGCGGCGAAAACTGCCATTAACGGTACAAGCCAGAGTTTGTCAGGCACGGGCGGCATTGTCACCAAAGTCGCGGCCGGCGAAGAGGCGGCGGTGGCCGGCATTCCGACGATTATTTCGAGCGGTTTGATCGCGCGCGCAATCGAGAGAGTTTTCGATGTCGAGGAACAGGTCGGCACTTTGATCCTGCCCGATGAAAATCGTTTGACTCATCGCAAGCACTGGATCGCCTATAATTTGAAGCCCGCCGGCGACGTCGTCGTCGACGCCGGCGCGCACGAAGCGCTGGTGCAGAAGGGCAAAAGCTTGCTGCCCTCCGGATTGAAGGAAGTTCGCGGCGTCTTTGGCCCCGGCGAATGCGTGCGCTGTCTGGATTCCGAGGGACGCGAGTTCGCCCGCGGGCTGGTCAATTACAGCGCGCATGAGTTGAATCAGATCAAAGGATTGCATACAAGCAAGATTGAAAAAGTCTTGGGATACAAAGCCTACGATGAGATCATCCACCGGGACGATCTCGTGGTATTGTGAAATTGACTATGGTGGTTCCATCACAATCCCTCAAAGATGAAGCGCTCGGTCTGGGGAAGCGCGCCAAGGCAGCGGCGCGCCAGTTGGCGCAGGTATCGACCGCTGACAAGAACCGAGTCTTGTCGCTGATGGCGGACCAGCTCGAGGCGCGGAGCTCTTTTTTGATCGCGGAAAATCTTAGGGACTTGGAGTCGGCCAAGGCCGCGGGAGTTTCGTCCGCGGTGCTGGACCGTATCGCGCTTAATGCCGGCAGGGTGAAAGGCATGGCGCAGGGGCTGCGCGATGTTGTCTCGTTGCCCGATCCGGTACGCGAAGTCGTCAAGATGTGGCGCCGCCCCAACGGCTTGCAGGTGGGGCGCATGCGCATCCCGCTCGGCGTCATCGGTATTATCTACGAAGCGCGCCCCAACGTGACCGCGGATGCCGCGGCGCTCTGTTTGAAATCCGGCAACGCCGTGATCCTGCGCGGCGGCAGCGAGGCATATCACTCCAACCAGGCGATCGGCGCGCTACTGCGCCGGGCGTGCGCGGAGACCTCAGTGCCGCAGGACGCCGTGCAGATCGTCGAAGTCAAAGATCACGCCTTCGTCAACGAGCTGCTGCAACTCGAATCCTACATCGATCTCATCATCCCGCGCGGCGGCGAGGATCTCATCCGTGCCGTGGTGGCGAATTCCAAGATTCCGGTAATTAAGCATTACAAAGGTGTGTGTCACGTTTACGTCGATGTCGACGCATCTTTGGAGACGGCGAGGCGCATTTGCTTCAACGCCAAAGTGCAGCGGCCGGCGGTGTGCAACGCGATGGAAACTTTGCTCGTTCATGAAGCGATTGCGCCGAAGTTTTTGCCGCAGATGATCGCGGAATATCAAGCCGCCGGCGTGGAGATTCGCGGTTGCGACAAGACTCGCGCGATGGCGCCGGGAGTCAAGCAGGCTGCGGAAAGCGATTGGATGGAAGAATATCTCGATCTGATTCTCGCGGTGCGAGTCGTCAAAGACATGGACGACGCGATCGACCACATCGAGCGCTATGGCTCGGAGCACACCGAGAGCATCGTGACGACGAATTACCAAAGGGCGCGTGAGTTTATCGATCGGGTCAACTCGTCGGCGGTGATGGTCAATGCTTCGACCCGGTTTAACGATGGCGGCGAGCTCGGCTTGGGCGCGGAGATCGGCATCAGCACGAGCAAGATCCACGCCTTCGGACCCATGGGCCTTGAAGAGCTGACGACGACGAAGTTCATCGTTTTTGGCGACGGGCAGATTCGCGAATGATCGGCTCGTCGATAATGTCTGGATTCGCCCCAGCCTCGAAAGCCGATGTCCCAAGGCGATGCACCGCCGCATTCGGTGCTGAAGAAGCCAAAGAATGCTTCGACGAGCTCAGCATGGACGGAATTTGCTTTGAGAACTTCGTCCCATCTCCGTTCGTCCTGAGCCTGTCGAAGGACTCCGAGAGAATTTCTCATCAGTCCGGTAATCACGTTTTACTTTGTTCACTTGTTTTCATGCCACCGGATGGCCGCCGCGCCCTATGAAGATCGGCCTGTTCGGCGGCACTTTCGACCCGATCCATTGGGGACATCTGCGCAGCGCCGAAGAGGTGAGTGTAACTTTCGGTTTGGACCGCGTCTATTTTATTCCCGCCGCGGTGCCGCCGCACAAACGCGGCCAGACGACCACGCCGGCGCGCGACCGATTGCGGATGGTGCGCCTGGCGGTGGCGAAAAACCCCAAATTTACCGTGTCGACGGTTGAAATTTCCCGGGCCGGGGTTTCCTACTCGATCGATACGATCCGCGAGTTCGCCGCGACTTTAGAAAGAGATGATTCTCTGTATTTCATCATTGGTCTCGACGCATTTCGCGAGATCGGCACCTGGAAGGACTTCGCCGAGATATTTTCGCTCTGTAATTTCATCGTCACGTCCCGTCCCGGGAGCAAGG
>CAMLCX010000125.1 GCA_946478635.1 uncultured Pseudomonadota bacterium | reverse complement strand
CCGGTCGCCTATGTGCGCTTTGCCTCGGTGTACCGTTCCTTCAAAGACATCAGCGAGTTCATGGTCGAGCTCGAAGAATTGCTCAAGGAACGGAAAGGCGGACCTGCCGCCAAGGTCGCCGAGCTTCGGCAGAAAAGAGAATAGCTCTTTGTCCGCGACTCGCGCGAGTATCCGCGATGAGAAATATCTGCGCATGGCCTGCCGCCTGGCGCGAAAAGCGGCGGGTCGAACCAGCCCCAATCCTCAGGTCGGCGCGGTGCTCGTCCGGCAAGGAAAGATCGTCGGCACCGGGTATCATCAGTTTGCCGGAGGCAAGCACGCCGAAATTGCCGCGCTTGAGCGCGCCGGCACCCGGGCGCGCGGCGCAACGCTGTATATTACTTTGGAGCCGTGCAGTCATTACGGACGCACGCCCCCTTGCACCGGCGCTTTGATTCGCGCCGGTATCAAGGAAGTCGTCTGCGGCACGCAGGATCCCAATCCGCTCGTCTCCGGAGGCGGTTTCCGGCAACTCCGGCGCGCGGGAATCAAAGTGCGCGCGGGCGTGCTCGAAAAAGAATGCCGCGCGCTCATTGAAGCCTTCGCCAAATACATTGCCCGACGCGTTCCTTTTGTGACGCTCAAACTTGCGGCGACCCTCGATGGCGGGATTGCCGCCGCGAGCGGCGACGCGCGCTGGATCAGCGGTGAAACCTCCCGCCGTACGGTGCATCGCCTGCGTAATGAAGTGGACGCGGTTGTGGTTGGGCTTGGCACGGTGGAGACGGACGATCCGCTGCTCACTTGCCGGATTGCCGGTGGGCGCAATCCTTGGCGTGTCGTCTTGGATAGTCGTCTCAGGATTCGCTCGTCAGCAAAATTACTCCGCCTTCCCGATGCGGGCAAAACGGTCATTGCGACCGGCGCGCGTGCGGCGCCGGCGCGCGTGCGCGAGCTTGAAGCGCTTGGCGTTCAAGTTTGGCGATTGCCGCTCAAACACAAGCGAATATCGTGGCGGGCATTGCTCAAAGAGCTTGCGCATTGCGGTATCGTCAGTGTGATGATCGAAGGCGGCGCCCAAACCGCCGCCTCGGCTCTAAAAGAGAAAATCGTCGACAAGGTTCTGTTCTTTTACGCGCCGAAGATTCTCGGCGGCGATGCCCTGCCGATGATCGCGCCCCTGGAAATCCCGCGGGTAAAAAAGGCGGTCGCTGTAAAGGATCTCCGCGTCAGCCGATCCGGCGATGATTTGATGGTGACCGGTTATCTGCCGGGGCCGCAGGCCCGGCAACGCAGCGGTGCGGACTGAAATTTAACCATGTTTACCGGATTGATCGAAGATGTCGGCGTTATCGGAAACTTGCGCCTGCGGAACGGCGCCGCGGTATTAACGGTAAAAACCAAAATCGCCGTGGGATCGATGCCGCTTGGAGCGAGCATTGCGGTTAACGGGGCTTGTTTAACCGTCGTTAGAAAAAGCCGGAGCGCGTTCACCGTCGATGTCTCGCCGGAAACGCTGCGGCGCACGAATCTGGAACGGCTGGTTGCCGGGAGCTTGGTCAATCTCGAACAGCCGATGCGCCTGCAAGAGCGCCTCGGCGGTCATCTGGTGACCGGTCACGTCGACGGCATCGGCACGGTAGCCGCAATCAAGAAAGAAGGCGACTTTATCCTGTTCCGTTTCCGTGTTTCGGCGGCGCTTGGCGCATTGTTGGTGTCAAAGGGATCGGTCGCGGTCGACGGCATCAGCTTGACGGTCAACGAGTGCGGCAAAAATCAGTTTTCCGTCGCGATCATTCCATTCACGTTGGCGCACACGAATTTGCGCGCCCGTAGGGTTGGTGATAAAGTCAACATCGAAACCGATTTGATCGGAAAGTATGTGCAAAGCTTCATGCACCAACGCAAGTAACTCGATTTTGCCGAATTCGTTCTAGCTCATGCCCATTTCGACCATTGAAGAAGGTCTTGAAGAGATTCGCGGCGGCCGGATGGTCATCCTCGTCGATGAGGATGCGCCGGAGAGCGACGGATTTTTCTGTTTGGCGGCCGAGAGGGTCACCGCCCAGAGCATCAATTACATGCTGCGTCACGGGCGCGGCATCGTTTATGTCACGCTTACGGATGAACGAATTCGCGAGCTCGGCATTCCGATGATTCCGGAAGAAAACAGCCCACTGTCGGGGCTGATTTGCGGCGCATCCTTTTCAGTCGGCCTCGAAGGCGTGCACGGGGTTTCAGCCCGGGGCCGCGCCCATACCATACAGGCGGCGGTCGCCGACGAGACCAAGCATGAGGATCTGGTGATTCCAGGCCATGTGCAGCCGCTGCAGGCTCGCAGCGGTGGTGTGCTGGCGCGCTCGGGTCGAACCGACGCCTCAGTGGATCTGGCTCGTCTCGCCGGATTCAAACCGGCGGGCGTTATTTGCCAGATCTTGGACGACGATGGCGCCGTTGCGCTGTTGCCCGCGCTGCAACGGCTGGCCGAGCAACAGAACCTGAAGATTGTTTCGGTGGCGAATTTGATTGCCCATCGTTTGCGCAATGAAAGTTTGGTCAAGCGCGTCGCCGAACAGCAGTTTCCGACTATCCACGGCGGCATGTATCGCGCCATCGTCTACCGCAACGAAGTCGACCGCGTGGAGCACATGGCACTAGTGAAAGGCGATGTCGACGGCGCGGATGGGGTCTTGGTGCGTGTTCATTCGGAATGTTTGACCGGCGACGTGTTTGGCTCGGAGCGCTGCGATTGCGGCGATCAGATTCGCCAATCCTTGCGAATGATCGATCAACAAGGCAAAGGCGTGCTGATTTACATGCATCAGGAAGGGCGTGGCATCGGCTTGACCAACAAAATCAAAGCCTATGCCCTGCAGGATCAAGGACGCGACACGGTTGAGGCAAACCTCGATTTGGGTTTCAAGGAGGATTTGCGCGACTACGGCATTGGCGCGCAGATCCTGCGCGACTTGAACGTGGAAAAGATTTCTCTCCTGACCAACAACCCGCGTAAAATCACCGGGCTGGAGGGTTACGGTATCAAAGTGGTGGAGCGGGTGCCGCTCGAAGTGGCGCCGCGTGACACCAATATCCACTACTTGCGTACTAAACAGAAAAAACTGGGCCATCTGCTTTCAAACCTCGAAGGCAAGTTAGCCAAGCACTAGACGGCGCGCCCGCCATCAATCCATGGCAAATGTTCTTGAGGGGAAGAAGGACGCCCAGGGGCTCAGGATCGGCATTATCGTGAGCCGCTTCAACAATTTTGTCACGGAGAAGTTGCTCGAGGGGGCGAAGGATGGTTTCACCGGCCATGGCGGATCGGAAAGTGATCTCACGATCGTCCGCGTGCCCGGCGCTTTTGAAATACCTTTGGCCGTGGACAAGATGGCGGCGAGCGGCAAATACGATGCGCTGGTCTGTCTCGGCGCGGTGATTCGCGGCGATACGCCGCATTTCGAATACGTTTGCGATGCGGTGACGCGCGGGATTGGCGACGCTGTGCGCACTTACAAAATGCCCATCGGGTTTGGTGTTTTGACCACCGATGACGTTCAGCAGGCGATGGCGCGGGCGGGTATCAAGGACGCGAATAAAGGTTACGAAGCGCTGCTGACCGCCGTGGAAATGGTTCATGTGATTCGGGACATCTCGTAGAGTTCTGTGCCGATCACCTTAGAGATATTTCAGAGCATCCGTTGGCGGAAAACGAACAGGAATCTCCCGCAGGCCACTCCGGCAGAGGCACGCGCCGCAAGGGCCGCGAGTTGGCTCTCCAGGCGCTCTACCAGATCGAGATCACCAACGATCCTTCGGTTGGCGCAGTGGAGTTGTTTCTGCGTCACTTCGAAGGCACGCCCCAGGCAAAAGAGTTTGCCCGCCGTCTGGTTTCGGGGGTGGTGAGTCAGCGCCCGGCAATTGACCAGAAGATCGAGCAATGCACGGAAAATTGGAAGCTCGTGCGGCTGGCTAAAGTAGACCTGGTGATTCTGCGCATGGCGAGCTATGAGCTGATGTTTTGTCCGGACATCCCGAACGCGGTCAGCCTGGATGAAGCGATCGAGATCGGCAAGCGTTTTGGCAGCGCCGATTCGGCCAATTTCATCAACGGTGTCCTCGACCAAGTCGCGCAGTCCGCCAACTCGCAGTGATTGAATTAGGTCATGGAAGAACGCTACCAAGCTAAAAACATCGAAGAAAAGTGGCAACGAGTTTGGGCCGAGCAACAAGCATTCCGCGCGGCCGAAGATCCCGCCAGGCCCAAGTATTACGTTCTGGAAATGTTTCCCTATCCGTCCGGGCGCATTCACATGGGCCACGTGCGCAACTATTCGATAGGCGACGTTGTGGCGCGTTATAAACGCATGCGTGGTTTCAACGTGCTTCATCCGATGGGTTGGGACGCGTTTGGTCTGCCGGCGGAGAACGCCGCCATCGAGCGCGGTGTTCATCCGGAAATCTGGACTCAAGAAAATATACTCTATATGAAGACCCAGCTCCGGCGCATGGGCCTTTCCTACGATTGGGAGCGCGAGATTGCCACTTGCGATCCGCAATACTATCGCTGGAATCAGTGGATCTTTTTGCAGTTTTTCAAGAAGGGTCTTGCGTACAAAAAGAACTCATTCGTCAATTGGTGTCCTTCCTGCGAAACAGTGTTGGCCAACGAGCAGGTCGTTGATGGCGCGTGCTGGCGTTGCGACTCCGCCGTGGTGCAAAAAGAACTGGAACAATGGTTTTTGCGCATCACGGATTACGCCGAGGAATTGCTCAACGATCTGGACAAGCTCGAGGGTTGGCCCGACAAAGTGCTGACCATGCAGCGCAACTGGATCGGCAAGTCGACCGGCGCCGAAATCGACTTTCCGCTCGTGGAACACCCGGGTGCGCTGCGCATCTTCACCACGCGGCCAGATACGATTTTCGGCGCGACTTTTGTTTCGCTCGCGGTGGAACATCCGCTGGCAACGACCCTGTGCCGCGGCACGGCGCAAGAGCGCGTGGTACAAGAGTTCGTTGACCGCATTAGGAAGATCAGCCAGGCGCGCCGCGGCGAAGATGAAGCTGCGAAAGAGGGCGTCTTCACCGGCGCCTGCTGCCGCAATCCATTTACCGGCGAGAATATTCCTATTTATCTGGCCAATTTCGTTCTGATGGAATACGGCACGGGCGCGGTCATGGCCGTGCCGGCCCACGATCAACGCGATTTTGAGTTCGCCCGAAAATACCATCTGCCCATCCGCGTGGTCATTCAGCCGGCGGAGCGCACTCTGACCGCCGAGGCAATGGCCGAAGCTTACGTCGACGAAGGCGTGATGGTCGACAGCGGGGCGTTCACCGGTCTGCCGAATACAGCAGGCAAAGAAAAAATCGCCGTCCATGCCGAAGCCAAAGGTTTTGGCAAAAAGGAAATTCGTTATCGGCTGCGCGATTGGGGCGTGTCGCGCCAGCGCTACTGGGGCACGCCGATTCCGATCATTTACTGCGAGCGCTGCGGCACGGTGCCTGTGCCGGAAGAGCAATTGCCGGTGGAGCTCCCGAAGGATGTGCCGTTTAGCGGCAAGGGCGGTTCGCCTTTGCGTGAGAGCAAGCTATTCTTGCAGGTCGCGTGCCCAAACTGCGGCGGCGCCGCAAGGCGTGAAACCGACACGATGGACACCTTCGTCGATTCTTCGTGGTATTTTCTGCGCTATACCTCCGCGGGCTTTGACGCGGCGCCCTTCGATCCGGAAAGGGCGCGCTACTGGATGCCGGTCGATCAATATATCGGTGGCGTCGAGCACGCGGTATTGCATCTGCTCTACGCCCGATTCTTTACCAAAGCGCTGCGCGATTTGGGTCTTGCCGAAGTCGACGAGCCCTTCACCCATTTACTCACGCAAGGCATGGTTTCGAAGGAAACCTACCGCTGCGAAGAGCATGGTTGGTTATTCCCGGGAGATGTTCTCGGCTCGGAAAAAGACGGCTGGCGGTGCGCCGAGTGCGGCCGGCCGGTCACCCTAGGCCGGGTCGAAAAAATGTCGAAGTCGAAAAGAAACATCGTTGACCCGGAAGAACTCATCAACCGCTACGGCGCCGATACGGCGCGGTTGTTTGCGCTTTTTGCCGCGCCGCCGGAAAAGGATCTCGAGTGGAAAGATCAGGGCGTCGAAGGCGCCTATCGATTTTTATCGCGACTTTGGCGGTTGATCTTTCAAGAGCGTGGCCTTTGGAGAGTCAACACCCCGAATAACGGCGCAAGCGAGCTTTCCCCAGAGCTGCGCGATCTGCGACGCGCGATTCATCGCACGATCAAGAAAGTCTCCGAAGATATCGAAGGACGTTTTCACTTCAATACCGCGATCGCTGCGATTATGGAGCTATTCAACGCTTTGAGCGCCGTGGCCCAGAATCGTGAGGGGTCGAGCGCGGGAGGCGCCATCAGGAAGCACGGTTTGGAGACCGTTGTTCTGCTCCTCGCGCCGTTTGTGCCGCACGTCGCGAGCGAGCTATGGCACGAGTTAGGCCATGGCGAGCGCGTCGACCAGGTCCCGTGGCCGGTTTATGCGGACGACGCGCTCGAGGAAGAAAAGTTGCTTATCGTCGTTCAAGTGAATGGCAAGGTGCGCGGCAAGATCACCGTGCCGGCGGATGTTACTCAGGAGCGAATCGAAACCGACGCCCTGAACGATCCCAAGGTAGCCAATTTACTCGACGGTAAAAAAGTCCAGCGCGTGGTGTATGTGCCGCGGCGACTGGTGAACATCGTTGTGGAGGGTTAGGTCTATGCGCCATGGTTATTCGCTGCGTCGGCGCTTCGGCGCGCCATTCATTGGTGGCCTATTACTGTCGGTCGCCATAGGCGGCTGCGGCTATCAATTTGTCGGTGACGGTTCGTTATTGCCGCCGGATGCGCGGACGGTTTACATCGAGCCGTTCGTCAATCGGAGCCGAGAGGTGGGCATGGACAAAGAATTGACTTCGGCGGTGCGCAGCGAGTTTTATCGGCGCGGCAAACTAAAGGTGGTGGATTATTCCGAGCAGGCCGACGTGATTCTCACCGGCGTGATCCGTTCTCTAGACAGCAACGTCGCATCGGTCAATCGAAAAGACGAGGTGTTGCAATATGAATCCGTGCTGATCATGGACGTGATTTTAAGACGCCGGCAGCCGAACGAAATATTGTGGCGCGGCCAGGGGCTTCGTTTCAGCGAGATTCACGCCGGCTCAAGAGCGGCAGTGGTCACGACCTCCTCGGAGTTTCGCACGGGAACGCTGAGCGCCTCGGACGTGCGTCGTTTCACCGATGTCCAATTGACAGAGATACAACGCCAGTCGGTTCAAAGCCAGTTGATGGAGCGCTTTGCCGAAGAACTTCACCAGCAAGTGATGGAAATGTTCTAGCTTGATTGGCCGGAAAGGGTCTAGCCGGACCCGATGCGCGCAACTTTAGCCGGCTGCCGTTAGGCGTGATGCGGAACGTGCAATCCGTGAGAGCCAGCGCGAGGCGGTGTTGCTTTTGATAATGCCCTTGCTGACGGCCTTTCCTAATTCTTTGTTGACGGCCCGAATCTGGCTTGCTGCTTCTACCTGATTCTTTGTCTCGATCGCTTGGCGTGCCCGTTTAATCAAGGTCCGGAGCTTCGATTTTGTTTCAACGTTGCGCGCACGCTTTTTCAAGCTTTGGCGATGCCGTTTAATAGCCGAGTAGTGAGTGATCAATGAACCCTCCCAACCTAAAGTCTGATTTTCTACCATCGCTGCAAACCGGAGTCAACGCGCGGACGGTTTTGTTCCTGGCGTATTTGACCCCCGGCTGAAGCCGCGTGAGCGACGATCCCTTCGCCGTCCGCTAACGAGGAAATACGGTTTTTACGACACGCTCATGTTTGTAAGAGGACGGCGCCCTCTACTTTCGTGCCGGTGCGATCAGCTCCCAACCCCTTTTTGCCAAGTGTGTGAAACTGTGGCAGTTTATCCGCTGGAAAATTAGGCATTTCGCTGCAAGTCGCTTTCTTGCGCCGTGCGGGAAATGCACTACGATGGTTATCCACAACTTATGCACATTTGTTGTTCATAGTCTTTTCGCCTTTTAATTTCAGTGTCACACTGGGACTGACACCACCGTCTCCGTTTTGGCGGTGAGCACCTGCCACGCTTTCGGAACGATCGCAGATTTTCGTTCATCGTGGGATGGGATTCGCAGCGCGTCCTTTCGCTCGCGCATGGGCGCTTACCAATTCGCGCAAGGTTGAAGGAAAGTTTTGGCAAACCGATTTTCCCGCACGCGTAGGAGCGTTTTGGGCGCATTCCCGCTTGAATATCCAATTCGCATGTGCGATACAATTTACTAACTGACAAAGGTTTTGAGATGTGTGACGGGAAAGGAGGTGAATCTAGGATGGGAAAAAAATTCGTTTCGTTGTCGGCAGTTATCCTCTTCGCGTTTACTGTGACATTTGTGGGGTGCGGCAAGAAGGAAGAACCAGCACCGCCGCCACCGCCACCGCCAGCACCTGCGGCACCTGCGGAACCGGCTCCTCCTGCAGCGAGTGAGCCTTCGAAAGATGCGGCTCCGGCCCCGGACAAGCCGGCTGAGAAGAAAGAGGAGGCGAAAACCAAGTAGAGTTGCAGCAACAATACCGAGGTTTTTAGCCATCAAAAAAGGGGAAGGGATTGAATCCTTCCCCTTTTTTGTAATTTCGCTCTGTGGTAGGGATTGTGGCGAACGATTCGAATATGACGTTGACGGAGCACCTCGAGGAGCTTCGTTGGTGTATTCTAAAATCGGTTCTAGCGATCGTTCTCGCCTCGGGCGCCAGTTATATTTACACCGATGCAATTTTCGCCTTCGTAGTCGCACCGTTGCGGCAAAATCTGCAGCCTGGCCAAAATCTCATCGGCACCAGTGTAACGGAAGCTTTTTTTGTCGAGATAAAGGTAGCCCTAGCGGCAGGCGCGCTTTTTTCGTCTCCCGTCATCTTTTATCAGATCTGGCGCTTTATCGCGCCGGGGCTGTCCGGACGGGAAAGAAGGCGGGTTATCCCTTTTGTTTTGAGCGCCACGTTCTTTTTCATGGCGGGCGCGTTTTTTTGCTATCGATTCGTTTTGCCGGTCGCATTTAAATACTTCATCGAGCAGTACGAAAGCATGGGAGTCAGCCCGGCGATCCGGATCGGCGAATATTTTACGTTTTTTTTTCGTATGGTTTTGGCATTTAGCGCGACGTTTGAATTGCCCGTCTTTACTTTTTTTCTTGTACGGGTTGGAGTTTGGGATTACCGCTTCATGTTGCGGTCATTCCGTTATGCCCTCGTGGTGATTTTTGTGATCGCCGCGATCTTGACGCCGACACCCGATGTCATCAATCAAAGTCTGCTCGCGGTTCCGATGCTGCTTCTCTATATTCTCAGCATCGGCATCGCGTATATTTGGCGCAAACCAGAAGGACAAAATAGGGATGAGGAGGAGTAATGATCTCGTTCGTAATTGCGATTAGCTGTTTGTCGTTGGTATTTGCGGTCTACTTGGCCCGCTATGTGCTGCAACGCGACACCGGCACGGCCAAGATGCAGGAGATCTCCAACGCGATCAAAGAAGGCGCCGAGGCCTTTTTATCGCGGCAGAATCGAACCATCGTGAGTCTCTCCGCGGTTCTCGCGGCGCTCATCTTTGTTCTCTATGCCTATGTCCGCACGCCGAGCCCAGCCGATCCGGTGCCGCCGGTGCAGATGGCGTTCTGGACGACTCTTTCCTTCATTTTAGGAGCGACGTGTTCGGTGATCGCGGGTTACGTCGGCATGTGGGTATCGATCCGCGCGAATATTCGCACCGCGTCCGCAGTGCGATCGAGCCTCAACGAGGGGTTGCAGATCGCCATGCGCGGCGGCGCCGTTTCGGGCTTGTTTGTCGTCGCCATGAGTTTATTGGGAGTCGGCGGGCTATACGCCTTGCTCGAAGCCCTCGGCCACGATCCGCGCAAGATTCCGTTCACGATTGTCGGCTACGGCTTTGGTGCTTCGTTCGTCGCGCTTTTCGCGCAGCTGGGCGGCGGTATCTATACCAAAGCCGCGGACGTAGGCGCGGATCTCGTCGGCAAGGTCGAAGCCGGCATACCCGAGGACGACCCGCGCAATCCCGCGGTGATCGCCGATCTCGTCGGCGACAATGTCGGCGACTGCGCCGGCCGCGGCGCGGACTTGTTTGAGTCCACCGCCGCTGAAAATATCGGTGCGATGATTCTTGGCGTCGGTCTCTATCCATTTTTTGGTCTCAAGGGAATTCTGTTCCCCCTTGTCGCTCGCGCTTTCGGGCTGTTGGCCTCCATTGTCGGTGTCATGGTCGTCAAGTGTCGGGAGGACGAGGACCCGATGAACGCGCTCAACCGCGGTTATTACATCACCAGCGGGCTGGCGATTGTCGGTTTCTTCTTCTCCGCCAAATGGCTGCTTGCGGTGGACCCCGGCGCCCATCCCGAAGCGACTTCGGCATGGTTCTACTTCTTCCTGTGCGGCGTCATCGGCATCGCCATGGCGCAAGCCTTTGTTTACATCACGCAGTACTACACCGAATACAAGTATCGTCCCGTGCGGGAGATCGCCGAAGCGTCACAGACCGGTCCGGCGACCAATATCATCACCGGTATCGCCGTTGGCCTCGAATGCACGACGCCGCCGGTGATTGTTATTTCAATCGCGATTCTCAGCGCCTATTTTCTCGGTAAGGCGAGCGGCATACCCAACGCGGGCTTGTTCGGCACCGCGGTCGCGACCATGGGAATGTTGGGAACCGCGGCGTACATCCTGGCCATGGATACCTTTGGACCAATCACGGACAACGCCGGCGGCATCATCGAGATGAGCGGGCAACCCGAAGAGGTGCGCCACAAAACCGACCGCCTCGACGCCGTGGGCAATACCACCAAGGCGCTCACCAAAGGCTATGCCATCGGCTCGGCGGCCCTCGCCGCTTTTCTGCTGTTTTCCGCTTATCTCGACGAAGTGCACCACTACGGCGCCAAGCTCGAGGGCGTCAACATCGCCAAGCCGGAAATTTTTGTCGGCGGGCTTTTGGGCGCGGCGTTGGTTTTTCTATTTTCCGCGCTGGCAATCCGCGCCGTGGGCAAGGCCGCCTACTACGTCATCAACGAAGTCAGGCGCCAGTTTAGAGAAAACCCCGGGATTCTCCAGGGCACCGTTAAGCCGGACTACGCGCGTTGCGTCGACATCGTCACCGTCGGCGCGCTCAAACAAATGATCTTGCCGGGGGCCATCGCGGTTCTCACGCCTGTCGCGGTGGGCATGATCTTCCGCACGTTTGGCGTCGGCGCCGAAGCGGTAGC